>NZ_NIZW01000043.1 GCF_002727185.1 Rhodopirellula bahusiensis | reverse complement strand
AAGATCGGCACGCGGTCGCCCACCCTTTGGACTGGGTGGGTAGTCTGGAAGAAGTTCTTCCATCTGCTCCCACAATTCATCTGGCATGCGATAATTATCAAAACTCCGTTGCCCATCCATGGCGGGCCCTCCTTGGGTTTGAGTAGGTTAGAAGTTACCAACTCAGGGAAGGTCCGCTTTTTTCATGCCAACTAGGTTTTCGGATAGGTTCTTACGATAAGTACGCCAACGCCGGCGAGATGATGATCGAATCGATCTCGATCTATCAATTGGCCGATTGATGGCCGGACGTTCTCCCCACGGCCAAGTCATCCGCTCCCACATCCCTTCCCACCTCAAAACTGGTCTGCCGCAACACTGGCTGCCAATCCCCACCGGAAAACCAACCATGAATCAAATTCCTCTTTCGTTGCTCGCTCTCGCGATTTGCGTTTGTGCTAGCCACGTCATCGTGGCGGGTGAACTCGACCCACAGCAGGATACATGGCATGCAAAGTACAAGGGCCAAGCGAATGCTCCTTTGCCGGAGGAGATGCTTCTCAACACAGACCTCGAGCCGGATCTGTCGAAAGGTTTCACTTCGTTGTTCAATGGCAAGGACCTGAGTGGTTGGACTCCGAAGGGTGGCACCTGCAAGTTCACTGTGAAAGACGGGATCCTTGTTGGCCAAGTCGTTCCAGGTTCCAACAGCACCTATTTGTCGACTGAACGAGATGACTTCGACGACTTCATTTTTACCTGCGACATGAAGTGGGAAGAGTCGTGCAACAGCGGCGTGATGTTCCGTGCTCAATCCAAACCAGGCAAGAACGGAACCGAAATGGTGTTTGGACCTCAGGCGGAGATGGAAGGATTCAGTCAAGATCGCCATTGGTCCGGTGGCATCTATGGACAAAGCTGCGGCGGTTACTTTTATCCGCTGTGGTTGAAAGAGCACAAAGAAGCGAGAGCGGCCACCAAGGAAGACATCTGGAATCGTGTGACGATTTCTGCTCAGGGCAACGTCGTCAAAACTTGGATCAATGGTGTGCCAGCCGCCCACTGGATCGACGACGGATCCTACCCCAAAGGCTTCTTCGGTCTGCAGGTACACAAAGGTGCGAAAGGCACCGTGCTGTGGAAGAACATCCGAGTGAAAGAACTGGCGAACAAGCCCGCTGCGTCGCCGAAGACCAGTGCATCGAAGCGTCCCAACGTTCTATTCATCCTGGCTGATGACCTGGGGTGGAGCGACACGACTCTGTTTGGAACCACGAAGCTCTATCAAACACCGAACATCGAACGGCTCGCGAAACGCGGGATGACTTTCACGCGAGCCTACTCGTCCAGTCCGCTTTGCTCGCCAACGCGGGCGAGTGTTCTGACCGGGCTCAGCCCAGCACGGCACGGCATCACTTCGCCGACCTGCCACTTGCCGAAAGTCGTTTTGGAACCCCAAGAGACCGCGAAAGGGCCTCCCAACAAGTTCTCGACCGTTCCCGAATCGGTTTCGCGGCTGGATCCCAAGTACTACACGCTCGCCGAGATGTTCCGGGACAACGGTTATGCGACCGGCCACTTCGGTAAATGGCACTTGGGATCGGAACCCTACTCACCACTGGAACATGGTTTTGACGTCGATTTGCCGCACCATCCCGGACCGGGACCTGCGGGCAGCTACGTTGCACCGTGGAAGTTCAAGGACTTTGATCATGATCCGATGATCCCGGACGAGCACCTTGAGGACCGGATGGCCAAAGAAGCGGTCCGGTTTCTTGAACAGCACGCCGATGAGCCTTTCTTTTTGAACTACTGGATGTTCAGTGTTCACGCGCCGTTTGACGCAAAGAAAGAGTTGATCGAGGAGTATCGAGATCGTGTCGATCCGAACGATCCTCAACGCTGCCCCACTTATGCCGCGATGATTGAAAGCATGGACGATGCGATTGGCACATTGCTGGACACGTTGGATCGCCTTGAAATCGCCGACGAAACTATCATCGTTTTCGCGTCGGACAACGGCGGCAACATGTACAACGAAGTGGACGGCACGACCGCGACCAGCAACGCTCCGCTACGAGGTGGCAAGGCGACGATGTACGAAGGTGGCGTGCGAGGACCGGCGATTGTTGTCCAGCCCGGTGTGGTGGAAGCCGGATCGCGAAGCGACGCGATCATTCAAAGCATCGATTTCTATCCGACTCTCCTGGAGATGCTGTCGATCGACGCTCAGCCAAACCAATGCTTCGATGGTGTCAGCATCGTTCCCGCTTTGCAGGGAAAGCCACTGCAGCGAGAAGCGATTTTCACCTACTTCCCTCATGATCCTCCCGTGCCGAATTGGATTCCGCCTTCGGTTAGCGTGCATCAAGGCGATTGGAAACTGATTCGTATTTTTCACGGCGGTCAAAACGGTTCGCATCGCTACAAACTTTTTAACTTGAAGAACGACCTCGGTGAACGAACGAACCTGGCGGCTAGACATCCCGAACTTGTCCAGCAGTTGGACAAGCTGATTGAACAGCATCTGGTTGAAACCAATGCCGTCAGGCCGCTGGTCAATCCAAGATTCGATCCCGCCCGATACAACCTCTCCGCGGAAGGCAAAGGTATTCTGAAACGCACCGGCAACACACCGAAGAAGACCAAACCGCGAGTTCACCGAAAACCGGTCGCCGGTTGGTTGCCCGGTGGGACGTGCGACCTTTCCGTTTCCAACAACGTGCTGCGAGTTGAAAGCACCGGCGGCGACCCGCACTTGAGTTTCTCGCTTCCCGAAGTGGTGAAGGCATCGCCGATGACGTTCACCGTTGAAATGCAATCGAATTCATCGGGCAGTGGGCAAATCTTCTGGAGAGAGATCGGCCTTCCCTACAATGCGGTGCGAAGCCAGGTGTTTGATGTGACTCATGATGGAAACGTCCACACCTATTCCATCCAACTTTCGCCGAAGGGCCCGGTGCAAGGCGTCCGAATCGATCCATCGAATGGGACTGGTCAAATTGAAATCCGGCAAATGCGTTTGCTCAACGGCGAAGGCGACACCATTCACGAATGGACCTTCACCGACGCAAGTCGCTGAGCATCGTACGATGGCCTTCCAAGGCCGCCGAAAACAAAACAGTATGATGGTCTTCCAAGACCGTCGGGAGAACAGCGTCCTCTGTTGGTCGGGCTTGGAAGCCTTTTCATACCCCACATCTCGAAACACCAAAGATTAGTGTCCGATCAGACTGGATTAGTGTTCCACCAGAGCGTTCAAGGGAACACTAATCGCCGCTAATCAAACACTGATAATTCCTCGGCAAGGGATGTCTGGCTTTAAACCGCTTGTATTCCCAACGCAAGCGGCTCTCAAAAGATGTGGGGTGCAAAAAGGCTTGGAAGCCCAACCTATGAGACACCACCTCCAAAACTTCGCAATCAACTTCTAGAGACAACTGAGATGAACTTTCGAAACGTGCGACGTCTAGTTTGCTTGATGGCAGTCGCCTGTCTGGGCGTGGCTTGCAATCCCTTGCAGGCATCCGAACGACCAAACTTCCTTGTCATTCTCGCTGACGACCTTGGGTTTTCGGATCCCGGATGCTACGGCGGTGAAATCGAGACTCCCAACCTGGATGCACTGGCGGCGGGCGGCTTGCGGTACACGCAGTTCTACAACACGGCGAGATGCTGGCCGACACGAGCGGCGGTGATGACAGGCTACTACCCTCAACAAGTGCGTCGCGACAGCATGCCTGGTGCGACGCGGCAATATGGCGGCGGCGGGAAACGTCCCGAGTGGGCTCAGACGTTGGCCGAATACCTTCGTCCGGCCGGGTATCGCACCTATCACTCGGGCAAATGGCACATCGACGGCAAACCAACCGACAACGGATTTGATCTCTCCGACGAAGCCACCCGAAGCCCGGGGTTCTTTGACTCGATCCGCAAGAAGAATCGCGATCCGCAGTTCTACCGGACGACCGCGACCGCTCAGCATGCGATCGATTGTTTGCAGGAACACGCGGAAGAACATTCCGACCAGCCGTTCTTTCACTTCCTCGCATTTCATGCCCCTCACTTCCCGCTGCATGCGTTGCCGGAAGACATCGAGCGTTATCGCGACCGCTACATCGCAGGTTGGGAAGCATTGCGGAAAGAACGCAAGCAACGACAGCGTGAACTGGGCCTGAACGTTGGGTCTCTGTCTCCGATCGAGCAAGAAGTTGGTCCGCCCTATGCCTTTCCCGACCAAATCGAAGTGCTCGGCGAAGGAGAGGTCACTCGCCCGTTGCCATGGGAGGAACTGACCGAAGAACAACAACAATTCCAGGCAACCAAGATGGCGATTCACGCGGCGATGGTGGACCGCATGGATCAAGAGATCGGGCGTGTGCTCGCCGAGCTCAAAGAAATGGACCAGTTCGAAAACACTTGGATCTGTTTCCTGTCCGACAACGGTGCGAGCGCGGAGATCATGGTCCGAGGCGAAGGACACGATCCTTCCGCGTCACCCGGATCGGCCGCGACCTATCTGTGCTTGGGGCCTGGGTTCAGCAGCGCCGCCAACACCCCGTTTCGTCGGCACAAAACATGGGTGCACGAAGGCGGCACGTCCACGCCGTTCATCGTTCATTGGCCCGAGGGAATCCGTGCGGAGAACGAGTTGCGGACCAACCTCGGACACGCAATCGACATAGCGCCGACCGTATTGGATCTCGCCCGAGTCGAGCTGGACGAGACCGGTGGCCTACCGATGAGCGGTCGAAGTTTGAAGCCGTCCTTTGACGATAGCGATGCGTCAATTCACGACGAATTGTGGTTCTATCACGAAGGCAACTGGGCACTGCGGCAGGGTGATTGGAAGATCATTCATTCCAATATCTCTCGCCCCTTTCCCTGGTTGCGTTCCGCAACCGCGGCCAATGAGTCAAAAGAAAATGGTGACTGGCAACTCTATGACTTGGCCAGCGACCGAGCCGAACAAAACGACTTGGCGGACAAGCATCCTGAACGAGTGCAGCAGATGGCGGATCGCTGGTGGGAACTGCGCGATCAGTTTTTGCGAGATTCGATGGACGACTCGCACCGATCGAGGCGAGCCAACTGATGTTGAGATCGTTGCCTCTCCTCGTCGGCATCCTGCTGATCGTGTTGTCGGTTGAATCCAAGGCTTCGGCGACGGACAAGCCAAACGTGTTGCTCATCATCGCGGACGATGTGGGCTACTCGGATCTTGGCTGCTACGGCGGTGAGATCGACACACCGCATTTGGATCGGTTGGCATCCGAAGGGGTTCGCTTCAGCGAATTTCATGTCAACCCAATGTGCGTGGTGACTCGAACGAGCCTGATGACGGGGCACACACATACTCAATCGGACAACTATCGACGCTCGTTACCGGTGGCACGCCTGCTGAAGAAAGCTGGCTACGCGACTTCGCTTGCTGGCAAGTGGCATCAACCCGGTAATCCAATGGACGCGGGCTTTGAATCGTTCTACGGATTCCTCGGAGGTGCGATCGACAGTTGGACTGGTATGGAGAATGGCAAGCTAGCGATTCAAACGGACCGTGACGTACCCAAGCCCGTGACCGAGGAATGGTACAGCTCGGACGCGTTCACGGACCGTGCCATCGAAGAGATTGAGTCAGCACGAACGCAAGGCAAACCGTTCTTCACGCTCGTTTCGTTCAACGCACCGCACACGCCGCTGCACGCGCCCCGTGAGAAAGTTGAAAAGTACTACGAGCGCTACCGGGCGGGCTGGGAAAGACTGCGTCGCGATCGCTACGACCGAATGATCGCGATGGGATTGATCGACGAACGCTACGTGATGTCCGAACCGGATGCTGAAGTGCGACGTTGGGAGGAATTGTCGGCGTCGATTCAATCGCAGGAAAGCCGACGAATGGCGGCCTACGCCGGGATGCTGGATCGATTGGACTGGAACGTCGGTCGCTTGCTCCAACACTTGAGCGACCAAGGTCTGGACGAAGACACCATCGTGATCTTCATGGCGGACAATGGCGGCGCTTACAGCAACGGCAACATCCACAACTATGACCAACAAATTCCATGGGCCCCCGGTAGCAATGCGTTCGTGTCCAACGGTTGGTCGTATCTGAAGAACACACCGTTTCGCTGGTACAAATCATGTGCTCAAGAAGGCGGCGTGTCCGTGCCGTTGATCGTGCGTTGGCCAGCTCAATTGTCGGGACAGGAAGGAGCCATTCGGAAACAGCGATTGCATGTCACCGATCTGTATCCAACGCTGCTTGAATTAGCGGGTGCTGAATATCCAACTCATGACGGCGATCGCAAACTGGAACCGTTGTATGGAAGTTCGTTGTTGCCATTGCTTCGAAATCCTGATCTGCCGGAACTCGCGATTCACGACGAGATGTTTTGGTGCTTCAACCAAACCGGCAAAGCACTGACCAAAGGCAACTGGAAAATTTCCAGCATCAGTGACGGGCCGTGGCGACTGTACGACATTCAAAGCGATCCGGCTGAGTCACAGGATTTGGCGGCCGAACGCCTCGACGTGTTGACAGCGATGAGCAACGCGTGGTTTCAGTTCGCTCGCGAACGCACAACGATGCCTGCATCTTGGCGTTCACCGCTGAAGGAATACCAGGAAGGTTGGGGATACCACCGCATTCGCATGATCATGCCCGCTTACGTGCGTGCCGTTCCCGCGATGTCCGCGATGGATGTTCCGTGTGACACGGATCTGAGTTTTCACTTTTCGAAGCCGATTCAGTTTGCGAACTCAACCGGCAAAACCTTTCGTTTGTACGAAGCCGGTGACACCCAAACAGTGGTCTGGCAAGCGGATCCTGAACCGGGCCATCCTGACGAGGGCACTCGGCAAATCACATTCAACAATTTGCCGCGGTTGAAGCCAAACACGACTTATTTCGCACTGTCAGATCCAGGTTGGATCACGGTCGGAAATCAACCCGTCGGAGGTTTGAACGACGGAGCGTACTGGTACCGGTTTCGAACGGGCCCCACCCGCCCCGGTTTGTTGGATGGGCTTCCCGTTCAACGCCCGCTGCCTCGATGAAGTCCATCGACAATCGTTGTACACTGCTATTTCACCCCATTTACCGCAGAGAAAGTTCGAGCGAGAAAGAATATGAGCGTCGCAACCCAACACACATTGCTTCCCGAAGTTCAATCGTTCCTGGATCAATCACCCCTGGCGAGCTTCGTCGGCGGAAAAGCCTTCCCGAGCGAGCAGGGAAACGTGCTCGCAACGATCGATCCAGGCTCGGGCGATCAGCTCGCTGAGATCCACGATTTGAATTCGGCCGAGATTGATCGTGCGGTGGAAATCGCCAACGAAGCGTTCCCGGCTTGGGCTGGATTGTCCCAAGAAGAGCGCAGCAGCATCCTGCTCAAACTCGCCGATGCAGTCGAAAGTCACAAAACGATCATCGCCCAAATCGAGGCTCTCGATGCCGGCAAGATCGAAGCCCAAGCCGCCGGCGACGTGCAGAACTTCGTCGACACGATGCGTTACTTCGTCGGCCTGTCCGACCAAGTCGAGAAACGTACGAAGCTGGATGTGCCGGGCCACGATGCTTACACGGTCAAACAACCTTGGGGTGCCTGTGCTTTCATCTTCCCATGGAACTTCCCGTTCCTCTTGATCGGTTGGGGAATCTCGCCAGCATTGGCTGCCGGCAACACCGTGGTGATCAAACCCGCCGAAGACACCTCGCTCTCGGCGATCTACTTGGCTCAATTGGCCAAAGAAGTCGGTGTGCCGGATGGCGTGATCAACGTCGTCACCGGTCGAGGCGCAACCGCGGGAGCAGCCCTGACCAACAACACTCAAATCAAACGCATGTCGTTCACCGGTTCGCCCGAAGTCGGCCGCTTGGTCGGTGAATCTTGCGGACGCAACCTGGTGCCGGTCAAGCTGGAATTGGGTGGCAAGGGTGCCGCGGTCGTTTTCGATGATGTCGATGTCAAAGCCACCGCGCAAGCGTTGGTTGGTGCGATCACATTCCATACCGGTCAAGTCTGCTGCGATGCAACGCGTTGGTTGATCCACGAAAACATCTACGACGAATTCGTCTCCGAGTGCAAACAGTTGATGGAAAAAGTCCGCATCGGTCACCCACTGGACCCGAACAGTGACATGGGCCCGGTTGTGAATCCGAAACAACGCGAACGTGTTCTCGGGTACCAAGAAAAAGGCACCGCAGGAGGAGCCCAGTGCTTGTGCGGTGGTGGTCCCGCGACGGTCGACGGCCTGAACGGAAACTATGTCAAACCAACTTTGTTGGCCGGACCGCTGGACAACGTTGCCGCTCGCGAAGAAATCTTTGGTCCGGTGGCTTACCTGGCGAAATTTTCCAATGAAGCGGACGCGATCGCGAAAGCCAACGACACCGACTACGGGTTGGCCAACAGTGTTTGGACGACCGACGCCGAACGAGCCAACCGGGTCGCCGAAGCGATGATCGCTGGCAACAGTTGGATCAACGCTCACAACGTGTTCGCACACGGTGTCCCGTACGGCGGAGTCAAGAAAAGCGGCATGGGCGGCGGCGTGCTTTCGCCTGAAACGTTGATGGATTACTACCGCAGCACGTCGGTTGTCCGGCCTCTGTAATCGTCTTCGCTGACCTTTGATCGAACCTTCACCGACGGGAATAGAATGAGCCATTCGCGAGATGTCCAACATCCACGGGACCGAATCATGCAAACGATGGATCGGATCTATCGTTACCGCATGACGACGACTTCGGGTGGCAATCTGTCGATTCGAGACAGCGAAGGCAACATTTGGATCACGCCGGCGAGAGTCGACAAAGGCAACCTGACTCGGAACGACATCATCTGCGTTCGCGCCGATGGATCGGTCGATGGCCCGCACCCGCCATCCTCGGAGTTTCCGTTTCACAAAGCGATCTACGAAGCCCGCCCGGACGTGAAGGCGATCGTGCACGCTCACCCGGTCGCGTTGGTCGCCTTCAGCATTTGCCGCGGGACACCCGACACGCGGTTGTTCCATCAAGCACACAGTGTTTGCGGCAAAGTCGGTTTCGCACCTTACGCTTGCCCAGGAACGGAAGCTCTTGGGGCCAGCATTGCGAAACAGTTCGAAGACGGATGCGACAGCGTGATCTTGGAAAACCACGGCGTCGTCGTGGCCGGCCAAGATTTCGCGTCCGCGTTCCAACGATTCGAGGCCTTCGAATTCGCAGGCAAAACGCTGATCAAAGCCAAGCAGATCGGTGAGGTTCAATACCTCGACGATTCCCAACTGGATCAAGCGGCTCACCGAAGCGTTGACTTCGTCAGCTACCAACCGCCCGCCGCCACCACGCAAGAACAAGAATTGCGACGGCAACTCTGCGAGTTCGTGCGTCGCGGTTGCCGCCAGCGTTTGTTGATCAGCACGGAAGGCAGTTTTTCAGCTCGTCTGAAAGACAATTCGTTCTTGATCACGCCAACGCAGCGAGACCGTGAGCTGTTGAGGGCGGAGGACTTTGTGTTGATCAATGGCGAATTTCGTGAATACGGAAAACTGGCCAGTCGCGCTGCCAACGCTCACCGAGCGATCTACGAAAAACACCCGCACGTGCAAGCGATCGTGTTCGCTCATCCGGTCAACGCGACGGCGTTCAGCGTCACCAGCGTGCCCTTGGATGTTCGTACGATTCCTGAAAGCTACGTCTTCCTGCGTGATGTGGCTCGTGCTCCCTACGGAGTCCAGTATTCAGGCGATGAATCCATTGCCGACTACGTGTGCAGTCGCAACCCAGCCGCGATTCTTGAAAACGATGGCGTGTTGGTGACCGGTACCACGGTGCTGGATGCATTCGATCGCTTGGAAGTGCTCGAATCCACCGCCGAAGCCGTGATCAATGCGAAAGCGATCGGGGACGTTTCGGTGATGCAGCAAGACGTCATCGACGAACTGTGCGAACAGTTCCACCTGGCGTGACCTTTGCCGCTTAACATCGCGTGAACAACAAGTCACGATGTTAGCGGTGTGGCGCAAGCCGCCCGGTGAGGAACCGGAGGGCTCGCGCCCTTCCGCTACGTCAACGTGGTTCTTATCGCATTTGCTTTCTGTATTCGCGAGGCGACAAGCCGAGGTGGGTTCGGAACTGTCGGCTGAAGTAGTTGCTGTCTGAAAAACCGACGTCAAAGGCGATGTCGGTGATCGATCGATCGGTGCTGCGAAGCAAGCGACTGGCTTCTTGAATCCGCACTTGGATCAAATACTTGATCGGGGAAGTCTCCATCGTGCCTTCAAAGGTGCGAATGAAATTCCGGCGAGACATTCCCGAAATCTCGACCAAGTCATCCAACGAAATCGAGCGATCAAAGTGTCGCTGGATGTGCGAAATCGCTTCGGCGATGCGAAGTAATTTCTTGCTCTCGGGATTGCGTGTTCGGCTGTAGCACCTCGATAGAAAGGTGACCAATTGCAACATCGTGAGTGTCGCCATGGTTCGAAAGCCAGCGGAGCGTTGCTTCAGCTCTTGATCCAATGATTCGATATAACGAAGCGTCTCGATCAATTCCGCTGGATTGAGCTGCAAGCGGCTGGTGAATTGATGCCGCTTTCTCCAGGCTGGCTCGAGCGTGAACAAGGCGTGGTAGCCGGACAACGATTGCAGATCGCCAATCGAAAGCGGCAACTCGAGCGGATCAAACAAGATGTTGATCAGGCTCAATTGATCCATGTTCAAGTAGTCATGCGGTCGGTCGCCACCGATCACAAACGTGTCTCCCGTCACCAATTCGTAGCTGTCCTCGCCGGTGATATGAACGCCTTTGCCGCCGGTGATGATGACGATCTCGGCGAATTCGTGGCAATGCAACCCGAAGGGTTCTTGCGGGTCACGCCGTTCGACCACGATCGGAAAGCCGTCGGGGTGAAACCAGTCCTCCTTTTTCAGCGTCGGGATCATCTCGGACATGGCTCCGGGGCACCTTGGACTGGAGTTTTTGGCTTGATTTGGCTGTTTCAGAAAAGCAATTCCAGGTGGCACGATTGTCTTGTTATCGGCAAGAATGTCAAGGTTTGTCGTTGCTCCCTCGGGTAGGCTACGGAAAGATGGGTCACGCCAGGTGGCCGGACAGACACGCACACCGCCCTTAGACCAGGCATTGAGATCATGAATCGAGCTGGCAATATCGAGAAGGCTTTTGAGTTGGCCCGAGAGGAATACCAGGCGATTGGAGTCGATGTCGATTCGGCTTTGCAACGCATGCGAGACGTGGAAATCTCGGTCCATTGCTGGCAAGGCGATGACGTGAAGGGCTTCGAAGGCGATGACGGAGCACTCGGGAACGGGTTGGCGGTGACCGGCAATTATCCGGGGCGGGCTCGCACGATCGATGAGCTGCAAAGCGATCTGGAATTGGCTTATTCGCTGATCCCGGGCAATCACCGACTCAACCTGCACGCTCTTTATGGTGACTTCAAGAGCCGCGTCGATCGCGATGAGATCGAGGTCGAACACTTCCAGGGCTGGATCGATTGGGCTCGCGATCAAAAGGTCCGCTTGGATTTTAATCCGAGCTACTTCTCGCATCCCAACGCGGCGGATGGTTTCACGCTGGCTCACGCGGATTCAGGCATTCGTCAATTTTGGATCGATCACGGCATCGCCTGCCGAAAGATCGCCGCCGCGATGGGCGCGGCTCAAAACAATCCCTGCATCAATAACTTTTGGGTGCCCGACGGATACAAAGACGTGCCCGCCGATCGGAAGGCACCGCGGGAACGATTGGCCGCTTCGTTGGATTCCATTTTCGCAACGGAATATCCCGCCGAGCAAACTCTCGATGCAGTCGAATGCAAACTGTTTGGCATCGGAAGCGAAAGCTACGTGGTCGGCTCGCACGAGTTCTACATGGGCTACGCGATGTCTCGCAACAAAGTCCTGTGCCTGGACGCGGGGCATTTTCATCCAACTGAAACGATCTCGGACAAGATCTCCGCGGTAATGATGTACGTTCCTGAACTGTTGCTGCACGTCAGTCGCGGTGTGCGTTGGGACAGCGACCACGTGGTCACGTACAGCGATGAGTTGCAATCGATCATGCAAGAAGTTGTTCGCGGCGATTACTTGGGACGAGTGCACATCGGATTGGATTTCTTCGACGCCAGCATCAACCGCGTGGCGGCTTGGGCGATTGGAACTCGCAACGCATTGAAAGCGGTCTTGGCAGCTTTGTTGGAACCAACCGAGCAACTGCGAAAGCTGGAACTGGAAGGCGACCTGACCGGTCGACTCGCGTTGATCGAAGAGCAAAAGACGCTCTCGCTCGGTGCCGTTTGGAATCACTATTGCCAATCGGTCGACGTGCCCGCGGGAGCGGATTGGTTGGAGAACGTGCGGGAATACGAGAGCAAAGTGTTGTCGCTACGAAGTGACAGTTCCGCTTTGGTTTGATCGAACTCCCGCCGACAAATTCGCGGTCGTGGCGGACCGACAAGCAGACGACGGTGAATCGACCGATCTTTAGAACTCGAGAGCATTGATGAGCGAAGAAAATTCAAACGCGGGCGGCGAATTTGAACGCGAACCCGTTCCCGAATCCGCACGAATGGGAAACGGGAAGTTCTGGGGGATGTACGCCGGCGAGCATGCGGCGGGCACTGAGTTCATGATCGGGCCGCTGTTCCTCGCTGCAGGAGCGAGCCTGTCGGATTTGTTGCTGGGCCTGTTGCTCGGCAACTTGCTGGCCGTGCTGACTTGGCGATTCCTCGTGGTCCCGATCGCGATGGCCAAACGCCTGACCCTCTACTATCAGCTCGAACGCATCGCCGGTGGTTCGCTGGTCAAGTTCTACAACTTGGTCAACGGATTGCTCTTTTGCTTTCTCGCCGGTGCGATGGTCACAGTCTCCGCATCAGCCGTGGGAGTTCCCTTCGATATCAGCTTCGACGTTCCTGAGAACTTCTTTGGTCTGAGCAATCCATCGTTCACATTGTTGGTGGTCATCGTCGGCGCCGTGATCACCGCGGTTGCGGCGGGCGGCTATGAACGCGTGGCAAGAATCGCGAATATCGCGGCCCCGTGGATGATCGCCGTTTTCGCGTGCTGCGGAATTGTTTCTCTATCTCAAATGGGTGCCACCAACGCATCGGCATTGTCAGAAGGCAGGTTTTGGTCCGATGCGATTGCGTTTGTTCAAGAAAAGAACGGGCCGGGGACGTTCAGTTTCTGGCAGATTGTGGTTTTTGCTTGGTTGTGCAACGGCGCGATGCATTTTGGGATGTCTGATCTCACGATCTTCCGTTTTGCGAAGAGCAAGTCCTCAGGCTGGGCGCCCGCGATCGGAATGTTTCTCGGGCACTACATGGCTTGGATCGCGGCGGCATTGTTGTTGGCCGCGTTGATCAAGTTGCAGCCGGAGTTGGTGGTCGGCGATGACGGCAAAGTCACCGCGAATCCTGGGTTGCTTGCCTACCAAGCGGTCGGATGGACCGGGATCATTTGCGTGGTGATCGCGGGTTGGACGACCGCGAACCCGACGATCTATCGCGCGGGACTCGCATTTCAGGGGATGTTCCCCCGAAGCTCACGAACCGCGATGACACTGGTCGCCGGTGTGGTTGCGACCATCGCTGGAGCGTTCCCAAACCTGTCGGCTCAACTGCTCGATTTTGTGGGCACCTATGGAACGGTCCTGGGAACGATGGGAGCCGTCATCTTTGTCGACTTCTACTTGATTCAAAAGTTTGGTTTGCGTGCCGAGTACGCGGCGGTCACTGGGGCTCGCATCAATGGCGCTGTCTTGATCGCTTGGGTGCTGCCGGTGGCGGTGGCGTTGTACTTCATCCTGGCAAAAGGATTTTTCGCGGCCTATGCGGTGATTCCATGTTGGTTCACTTGCGGCGTGCTTTACTTGCTCATCAGCAAGCTGACGCAGCGTTCACCGGCTGACGGAACGATTTCCTGATGACTGCTCGCGTTTGAATCCCGTTCAATTCATTTCTTCACCTCAAGAACACAACCGTGCTGTCGCCATGAAGAACTTCGCCAAGATGATGTCGCTGATCACGCTTTGCATGATCGTCGTTCCGTGTTCGCTGTTTTTTGCCGGAGCGATCGAGCTTCCGCTGGTCAAATCGATCGCATTGTTTGGCACCATCGTATGGTTCATCTTCACACCGATCTGGATGAGCCGGCAATTGCCGGTCGACGCGGCAGAAGTCGAGATCTAGGAAGGCGAATACCGACGCCGATGCCGATTCACTCAACGACGCCGCTTTCTAAACTTGTTTCGCGAACCTTGGCGTGGTGAGATCGGTCCATGGGGCAAGGAATCCGATGCTGTTCGGTTCCATCTCCCGACGCCAATGATGTGCCTTTCGCGAAAGATGAAACGATGCGAGTTTTGCCATTCTGTTTTGCAACGAAATCAGGTTGCGAGTGATTTCCTCTCGTTTGCCTGACAAGAACGATTTGTCCCCCAACAACTGTTCACCCAATGCGAAACAATGAGAACCACATCCGAAACCCAGTCGGCGACTAACGTCGCTACGCGAGTCGCGGGGGAAGACATCCAAAAGGGTGACTTCGTCACCGTTCTAAGCGAGATTTTCGAAGTCCCATCCTTTCTTTGGAACTGCTCGGACGTCTCGTTGCCACCGGACGAACCCGTGCGGGCTCGATTTCTATCGACAGCCACCGGGACGCCTTACAAGGTCACCGTGGTCTGCTTGCCGTTTGTCTACGCCAAAAGAACACGTGGCTCCGTCGCGTGCTTTGACATCCGGCGTCACGAATTGGTGCGTCTGGACCGCGAAAGCGGTCGTTCGCTTTGGAAGCTGCTGAGGAAAAAGAAAAAGAAGAAGTGAGCGGCACCCATTTATCGAGTTGCAAACGTGCCGCCGTCGTTCAATTGTTTGCACCTGTCGGACCAAAGACATAGGTGGTGAGGATGACTTTGTCGATCTTTGCTCCGTCCTCGCGGTAGGCAATCGTCAGCGTATGGTTGCCGGGTGTGAGGTCGAAGCGATCGAGCTTCACCCATTGCCAACCGTTGGTTTGCAGGCCGTTGGCGGCTATGAATTCTTGGTCGTCGATTTGAATCCAAAAGGAATCGTCGTCGGCCGAGGGACAGTTCAATCGAGCGTAGAGGTAGTAGCGACCTTCCTTGCCGATCGTGATCGGATACTGCAACTTGGCATCGTCGCCCGAGGGGACATTGTCAGTGGATTCCAATCCATCGCGTACGGTGAGGAACGTTCCGCTTGACGCTTCTTGGTCTTCTCCGACGATCCATTCGGATCCATGAGACGCGGATTCAGCCTCGATGGAATGCAATTCGGCTTTGCTGCGATCGGGGAAGGTCGACGTTCCGGTTGCCCAGCCATCGTACCAAAAGGAATGTTCCACTTTCTCAAAGGGATGCCGTGCAACGGATGTCTCGATGTCCGTTTTGCCGAGCAAGAATTTGTCGACGAAGGCTTCAACCTCAGGTCGCTGGTTGTCGGGCAGTTGACAGTGTGGATGATCCGCGACGATTGAGAAGCCGAATCGGTCCGGCACGCCGAGCGATTTCCACACTTCCTTCGCCGCCATGCAGGAGACAAATCCGGATTCGTCGGCCAGCCATTCGTAGTCTGGATTGCCCAGCACCAGGAGGGCTCGCGGCGCGACCAAGGCCATCAATTCGTGGTGATCGTGCGGGACCTTCTCGACCGAGTTGGAGAATCGAAACATGTCTTCGAGGAACCACGCCCGACTCGTCTTTCCAAGTGTCTCAACGTTGCCGAGCGTTTCGGAAACCCGCCAAGCTGCCGCTCCACCTCCGCCGGGTTCTTGTGCGATCGTCAATGCGATTCGTTCATCCAAGGCTCCGGCGAAGAGAGCCATCTTTCCCGCGAAGGAACAACCCGTTACCGCTAAGTGTTCTCGATCGATCGGCAGATCACTTTCCACCAGTTCCAGCCCATCAATGATTCGACTGATTCCCCACGGCCAAGCACTGTAGGCACCCATCTCGGTCTGGTCGGGATACAACCGATTGATTGGTTCCTTGCCTCGCGTCTGAGTGTGTGACATCACCTGAGAGAAATCGAACGCGATCATCGCGATGTCTCGGCGGGTGAAAATTTCTGGCGGCAGACTTCCGCTTCCTCGCCCGATACCAATCACCGCAGGAAACGGTCCATCTCCTTCCGGGAGCCAAACATTCGCGGTCAACTTCAGCGACTGCCCGTTCACTTCGATGGTGACGGTCAGTGTGTTGTCACGGAAGTTTGCCGAGATGTTTTCTGGTCGGGCTGGCTTCTCGCCGATCTCGTAGTGTTCGATCTCCGCTTTGATCTCGGAACGTCGGCGACTCCAATCGGCCAGTTCGGTAGAGCGTCCGCTGCCGTCAGACCATGCAAACGGATCTGGCAGACTTTGGATGACCGGAAGATCGTCAATGCTCGGCAGAATCGGCGGCGGATAGTCGGCGCCGGTGTGTTCCAACTCGTAGACCGAGGGGACGTCTTGAGACATCAAACCCTCGTTCGAGACAAGCGAACCGATCAAAACAGAGAGCACCAACTGGAAACGTCGATTCATCTTCGAACCCACCTTGCTTGCGAAATCTGCCTGAGAGACGCCGCATTCTACTCGATGCTAAGAGAGGCCGTGTCGAGCAGCCAGCCTTCGATCGCGTCGTAAACCAGGTCGCGTTCGTCTTCAATCAAGAGCGAATGGCGTAACCCGTCGAGCGAGACTCGATGGCATGAAGGGCCAGCTTTCTTGATGAACTCGTCCGTTGTGTTGGAGTCGCAGAGTTCATCTTCGTCGCCGGTCAGCACCAGCAATTTGACATTCAATTCTTTCGCGTGATCGATCAACCAGATTCCATGGTTGACCAATTGACTGCCGATCCCGATCGAGAGCTTTTCGTGAATGAGCTCGTCCTCGGCGAGTGAACGCAGGGCCTCCGTGTCTTGCGTAAGCTGAGTCGGTTCGATGGAAGCGGACAACCGGATGTGAGGAATCAACTTGCCTGTCAACCACGCCGCGAAAGCTTGGGGTCGTGTTGGTGGATTGGGCGGCAGAATCATCGGGTTGGTGACGATCGCTCGACGAACGTATTCGTAGTCGCGGCCGAGCAAATGATTTAGAACAAGGTTGCCGCCCATACTGTGGCCCAACAAAACCAATTCAGCGTTTGGAAACGTCTTGGCAGCGAATTCGAGTGCAACGGCAATGTCATCGACGAGCGTGTCGAAGCTGGGTGCGTCCCCGCGTGCACCGGGACTCCGTCCGTGACCGTTTTGGTCGTAGAGAACGACTCCGCGGTCAAGGCTGGTCATTCGCTCGGCGAAGTCATCGTAGCAACCCGAATGCTCGCCCAATCCGTGGACCACAACGAACGCGAGTCCAGCGGATGACTTGCCCGCGTGGCGGCAATGCAATTCGCGTCCATCGGGTGTGACGAGTGTCGGGGATTCAATCTGAGTTGCCATGTGACTTTGGGAAGGAAGGAGCTTCGCTGAGGGGACCGTCGAGGAGCCGGACGCAGCGGTTCACTGATCTTGGTTGCGATCGATGAACTTGCAAAAACGACTGAGTTCTCCCCCGGACGTCTTCTCTTCGTGCAGGAATGCGAGCTTCGATTCTTCGAACTTCTCGAAGAAGTTTTCCCAACTGATTGTCGACAAGTTGTCGTTCCGTCCGCCGTGTGGAAAATCGATCCGCAGGACTCCGATTCCATCTTCCGACTCGGCGGTTGCCTCAACGGTTGCGGGCACGCCGCCACGCTCATGGACCCAGTTTTGAATGGCGTCGTGGTTGGTAGTGGTGTTGGCCATGATGACTCCTAAGCGGTGTTTGAAATGGTCAAATCGAAATGAACGTGACACCACGGTCGACCCACAGCGACTGTTCCTTTCGATCCTTTGACGGCAAAACAGACGCAATCTGCATGCCATCTTTCACCGGGCGCGGGGTTTGCTCATTGTGGAGTCGTTCTGCAAATGTGCAGGTTCAACGCATTGTCACCGATTGAAAAGCGCCCCTGAGGAAATCTCGTCGGAGGAAGCGTCTTTGTCGGAATGTCGATTTCGATCACCATTTGCTACTCTCGTGACACGAGGTGTCTCGTTGATTTGAGACCCTGGACCCGCCCACCGCCAATCAGGATGGAACTTTGAGCGACGATCTGATCTCTGGAAACCTTCCCGAAGAAACCCTGGAAGAACTGCGTCAAGCGAAAAAGATCTTGGAGCATCACGGCATCGCCGATCGGTTGACTGAGATGATTGGGACGCCCGTGACGGCATCGTTGAAGATGTTGCCCGACAATTTCGAGTCCGCGATTCACTCGGCAATCGACAAATCGCTGCACGTTGCGCTCGATGTTGCCTTGCGAACTTTGGGGCCTGAAAAAGATGCATCCGGGGCCAAGGTTCGAGACAAACCGAAGCTGTTGACGCACAAATTGTTGGCAGGACTCAGCGGTGCAGCAGGTGGTGCGCTCGGCGGGGCAACCGTCGCTGCAGAGTTGCCTGTTTCGACGGTATTGATTCTTCGGAGCGTGGCCGACATCGCTCGTAGTGAAGGAGAAGATCTCTCCGAGCTGGAGTCTCGATTGGCATGTTTGGAAGTCTTTGCGTTGGATCCAGGCCAGTCGTCGGACATCGATGACGAGACCGAAATCGGCTACTTTGCCGTGCGAGCCGCGATGGCGAAGCAGATCCAAGACGCGTCGAAGTACATCCTCAAGAACGGAATCAAGGATTCCGCCGCTCCGCCGCTGGTTCGCTTGGTAACTCAAATCGGAAAACGCTTTGGCGTGGTTGTCAGTGAGAAGGTGGCGGCTCAAGCGATTCCCATCATTGGTGCCGTCGGTGGTGCGCTCATCAACAGCTACTTCATCGATCACTACCAAGACCTCGCGCGTGCTCACTTCACGATTCGTCGTTTGGAACGGGAACATGGTCAACCACTTGTTCGCGAAGCCTATGGGCAAATCAAACTTCGGCAGCGGCCACGACGCGTGACCGACTCGACTTCATAACTCCTTGGTCGGAGAACGACCACTTGGGCCGTTGTCGGGTCAGCTTTTCGGTCGTTGCTTGCGAATCACGTTGGTTTGGACGCAAACTCGACAGATTGTTTCGATATCAACCGGTCGCGGTACAGACTTTGCTTTTTGATCGCGGCAGTGAGAAGTGAAGAGCAGCCAATGAGGTTGTTCCACTTCCACGTACCAATCAGAACTGCAGACGCCGTGAACACGACCGAATCGAAAGAGAATGACGACGACGCAATCGAAAGCCGCGCAGGCGTTCTTTCGATTCGAATTTGTGCGGTCATGCTGGTGCTCTATGCGTTGTACTACGCTCGATCGTTGGTGATCCCGGTCGCAACTGCCATCGTTCTCTATCTCACATTGCGACCGATCGTCCGTCACGCCAAACGCATTGGCGTGCCAGCGCCCGTGGGCGCGATCGGGATCATTGCTGGGATTCTGCTGACACTCGGCCTGGGGACCTACGTTGTTCTCGAACCCGCCAAGGAAACGATCGCGGAAGCGCCGAAGCATTTGTCCGTTGCGAAAAGCAAACTTGCGTTCATCACGGATCGATTGAAAGACGTTGACGAAGCCACCGAAGAGTTGGCTGAATCGGAAGAAGTTGCTGCGGGCGAAGTGGCCAGTGAAAAGCCTGTGCCCGTCGAGATCAAGCAACCGACTTGGACGAGTGGGTGGTCGTATCTCAGTGGAACCGGGAACATTGTGTCCTTCCTGACCATCTGCATTGCGTTGTTGTATTTCCTGCTGGCGACGGGGGACGATTTGCTGCGAAGCGTGATGCGATCGCTGCCTGACTTTTCTTCACGCCGCAAACTGGTCGAAGTCATCGAGAATGTTCAAGAAGGTTTGGGCAGCTACCTGGCGCAGGTTTCTGCCATCAACGCGGGGCTGGGCGTTTGCGTCGGGATTGTGATGTGGATCCTGGGAATGCCATCGCCAATCATGTGGGCCGTGATGGCTTTCGCGTTCAACTTCATCCCGATCGTTGGCGCCATCGCTGGTGCAATCATCATCTTCTTCGTGGCGCTGTTGAATTTCGAACCGACGTACTACGCTTTTGTCGTCACGCTTTCGTTCATGACACTCACATCGCTCGAAGGGCAATTCATAACGCCGGCTATTTTGGGACGGTCGATGAGCATGAGTCCGGTGCTCGTGTTCTTGTCGATTGTCATTTGGGGATGGATGTGGGGAATCATGGGCGTCTTTCTCAGCGTCCCGATTTTGATCGCTGCCCGCATGGCCTGCGAAGGCTACGACGACCTTCGTCCTCTAGCAATGATCTTGGGTGCGGAGATGCCGGAGGCCAAACCTTCGGCCGGCAGTGGTGACGAGTCGATATCGACGAACTCGGGTGATGAAAAGATCGTGAAGAACTTCCATGGCGATCTCGCGACGTCCGGGAAAACGTGATCCATGACGATGCTGGCGTTTGGTTTTTAGTGTTGGATGTCACGAAGGCCTTGCACGAAACGATTGCGGTGATCCGTATGATTGGCGGCAAGTCTTGATTGCCGCCACGGATTTTTGCGATGAACCACGACCCATTTGATCAACCCGCGACTGATGCCGCTTCGCCCACCGTCACTGGCCCGACCGAGTACGCGGTTGGGGTGGAGGACGACCCGGCGGCAGCGTTGATCAACACGAGTGCCTGGAAGAAAATCTTGATCGGTGCCGTCGTCACGCCAGTGGTGGTGGCAGGGTTGGTTCGAAGATTCATGGTTCGCAACGCGGACAAAGAGTTCGAGATCGACATCATGTCGATTGGATTGCTGCTCGTGCTAGCGTCAGTGGTCGGTGGGTTGCTCGGCGGACTGCTGGCTTGGAAAGACCGAGTGGAACATCGTGTGGCGAACAATTTGCCGATCAGTTTCCCTTCCAAATTGTTGTTCGGCTACGGCATTCTCTCGCTGATTTTGGTGTGGGTTCCCATCGCTATCTTCGGAACGATTTTTGTCTTGGTGTTGACTTTGTAAACCGTGGGCGAGCTCGGAAAGTGTGACACGGTTTGCTCGAAAACGCCCTTCTGAATAGGGGCGTGAACCGGTTGACCCGTGACACGGATGGTTGAGGCCTTCTTATCTGAAAGGCCTTGTCATGATTGTGTCTTCCGTCGTCGTATCCAAACTGCATGCTCGTGTTGATTTGCAGCAACGCGTGCCGCGATCGCCGCGTTGGAGCGAGCCGTCGATTCCGGCGGGTTCAGACGATCATGCGGCAGATCAAGCCGACGAAAACGAGCCGCGTACGATCCCCTCCTTATTCTCGCGGGTCCAGGCGTGGGGCCGTATAACGCTGACTGAACTGCCATCTTGGTTGGTCAGCTTGATCGTCCATCTAGCGGTGTTGCTCACCTTGGCATTGATCAGTCGCTCGACCAACCAGATCAGTCGAATCGAATTGCTGTTTCGCCAATCAAGCGACTCCACTGCGAGCGAATTGTTGGAGTTCACAACGGTGGAGTTGGAGCCAACCGTTCCGCTTGAGGCTGTCGTCGATGATGAATGGGTCGAGGTGGAAGAATTGATTTCGGTCGATGTGATTGATGCGCAAGCTGATTTGATGTCGTTGGTGCCAAAGTTGGACGTCGGTTTGTTCGATCCAGTCGCGGTCCCTTCGAATGCACTTGCCAAGCCCGAGAACATGTTTGAAGGTCGCAGTGGTGCGGCGAAGGAACGCTTGTTGAGGCTTTATGGAGGCGACGAACAGACCGAGGATGCAGTCGCCTCTGGATTGGTTTGGCTCAAACGACAACAGCTTCGCAACGGAAGTTGGAGCCTGCACGGTCCCTATGCCAATGGGGCACGGGGTGAGAACCAAATCAGTGCCACGGCGATGGCGATGTTAGCTTTCATGGGTGCCGGGAGCACGCACCGAAGCGGCAAGTATCAGAAGGAGTTGCTTCGAGCGGCGCGTTGGCTGGTGACTCATCAGGACGGCCAAGGTTTCCTGGCTGGATCGACCAGGGGCCACGAGCGAATGTACTCACAAGCTCAGGCAACGATCGCTTTGTGTGAGTTGTACGCGATGACGGGGGACTCGTGGATTCGTCCCTACGCCCAGGCCGCTTGTGACTTCGCTGTCGCATCGCAATCGCCGCAAGGAGGTTGGCGGTACCAGCCACGGATGGACAGTGACACTTCCGTCACGGGATGGTTCGTGATGGGATTGAAGAGCGGCGATGCCGGTGGACTGGAGGTGGATGACTACATCTGGCCGAAGATTGAACGCTACTTCGATTCAGTCAGTCAGGGCTATTCGGGCGGATACTCCTACATGCCCAATGTCGCCCCCAGCCCCTCGATGACCGCGGAAGGAGTCTTGTGTCATCAGTACCTTGGTCGACATCGCAACATGCCGGGGATGGCACAAAGTTTGGGATCTCTGGTGCAGAACCATCCCATCAAAATGAACGAAGCCGATGTTTACTACTGGTACTACGCGACTCAGGCACTGCACCATTATGGCGGACCGCTGTGGAAGCAATGGAACGAAGAGATGAAGGCGACGTTGCCGGATCGTCAGGAAAAACGCGGGCGTGAACGAGGAAGCTGGTCGCCGAGCGGTGATGCTTGGGGCGGCTACGCCGGGCGGCTGTACACGACGTGTCTGTCGATCTATTGCCTGGAGGTCTACTACCGCCATCTTCCGCTTTATGAACCAGGTGAAACAGAGTGAGGTTTGACTGGCATGACCATTGGCCCGGTATTTATGGAGGAACCGCGGCCAACGCTGGGCTGTCCAGTCTTCGGTATTGACACCGGAATTGGCATGGATTCTTGAGGCGGTTTTCTGTCTTCGGTCACCTCTCCCCCGGCGAAGTAGAGGTCGTGCAGTTTTTTAGTGCCGCTTTTCGGCAGATTTCCATACGGCGTACCTCTCCCGAAACGAAGTTTGGGGAGAGCGACGCCGTTCAGGCATACGCGAGGGTGAGGGCCGAGCATGGGAAACAACGTGCACTGCCCTCCCCGGAATTCTCGCTGAACGCTCGAATCCCGACCCTCCCCAACTGCGTTCAGGAGGGTGATTTCAACCTTGCGAGCACGGCACTTCAAAACTGCACGACCTCGAAGTTGGGGGAGAGGTGACAAAAGTTGCACCGTGTCCTCGACCCGCAACCCCAAAGATTGAACAACCCAGACGAACGTCCATCGGCTAATTGTTGTCATTCGATAGATGACTAACTCAGCAGCCCGCTAACGCCAGAACGGCTGATGCGATTGGACATGCCGCCACCTTGCGGTGAATCTCATTCACAGTGGCGCGGTCCCGTTAGGGTTGGCCGCCTTGGCCGGATTGTTTGAGCTTTGGGTGTGCCAACACAAATCGCATTTGATCAATCGACGGTGGTTTGACTAAATGCTCGTCAAAGCCTGCTATTTTGCTTTTTAAACGATCTTGGTCCTGCCCATACCCAGTCAGGGCCACCATCAAAATGTCGTCGAATTGAGAATCTTCCCGGATTGCAGCGGCAACTTCATAGCCGCTCAGTCCAGGCAACCCGATGTCCAACAGGACGATCTCAGGATGGACTTTTCGAATCAGTTCCAGTGCTGCTTCGCCATCGTTGGCGGTGTGGACTTCGTGAGCGCCGAGTTTTTCAAACAGTTTCGAGAGAAGTAAGACCGCGCCCCGATTGTCATCAATCACCGCGATTCGGCGTGCTTGGCCGTCGCTTTCCAGTTCCATCGGAACGTCTTTGGGTTCAGACGGCGACGCGATGGGAAGTTCGATGTGAAAGCTGCTGCCTTTGCCGAGCCCATCGCTTTCAGCGTGAATGTTTCCGCCGTGCATCTCAAGCAGTTGTTTGACGAGAGTCAGGCCAATTCCCAGCCCGCCCTTGGAACGGTCGAGTGATCGATCGGACTGGGCAAACAGCTCGAATACATTCGGTAGGAATTCCTGATCGATGCCGATCCCTTCGTCTTTGATCTGAATGAACAAAGAATCATCTTTCACGAACGCGGATAACTCGATCGCTCCGCTTCCGTCCATGTACTTGGTCGCGTTGCTGAGAAGGTTTTCGAGCACCTGAACGATGCGAACCGGATCCGCCTCCAGCCAAACCGTTTCTTCCGGAAGAGTGATCGAGAGCGAATGCCCGTGAGATTCAATCACGTCTTGAACGGCATCGATCGCTTTTCGAACCGTTGATTGAAACTCAATGCGTTCCTTGCGCAGTTCGACTTTGCCTCGCATGATTCGCGAAACATCGAGGAGGTCATCGACCAGACGCACGACGTGGGTTACCTGTTCCTGCATCACTCGAACCACGTCGCGGTGTTCGTCATCATCCGCGATCGCGAGAAGGTCCAATCCGCTTCGGATCGGAGCCAGGGGATTGCGTAGCTCGTGAGCGAGCATGGCCAAGAATTCGTCTTTACGACGATCGGCGTCATGGAGCAATTGCTGCGTTTCACGCAACTCGTTGACGTCGGTGTTGGTTCCGAACCATCGCACGATCTTGCCTTCTTCGTCACGAATGGGGACGGCGCGGGAAAGGAACCAACGGTACTGACCGTCTTTCCCTTTGAGCGGAAAGGTGTCTTCCCAAATCTCGCCGGCGTTTGCAGCACGCTGGATTTTTTCAACCACGCGATCGACATGGTCGGGATGATGGATTTGTCGCCATCCCCAACCTTGCATTTCTTCAAAAGTGCGGCCGGTGTATTCGTACCAGCGTTGGTTGTACCAATTGCACTCACCAAGATGGTGACAAGTCCACGCTAATTGGGTCATGTTGTCGGCGAGCATCCGGAATCGCACCTCGCTCTCTCGCAAGGCATCCGCGGCTTGTTGCAGACGTGTGGAATCGAAGAAATAGCAAACCACGCCGTAGCTGCCGTCCGCCAAGGTGATGCGGTTGACTTGCCACTCGTAAGATTCTGTTTCGCCTAAGTCCTTGCGTTTTTCGGTCAGTCCGGGCGAGACATAAGGTTCGCCAGTTTTCAGTGTGTGCCGGAAAATTCGCACCGCTTCATTCGCGAATTCCGGTGGCCAGATCGTGTGCATGACTTCCTCGAAGTCACGACCAAGAACCGGTTGGACGTTTTGGAAGGCCGGCCCTGCTCCCAAGCTCACTTGAGCGATCTTGAAGTCGCCGTCGACCAAGTAAATTCCCAACGGGGATTGCTCGATCACTGTGAGCAGCGTCTGAGTGGCGCGGTGCTGAAACTCTTCGCTCTGTTTTCTTTCGGTTACATCGGTGCCGGCACCAAACCACTCAATGACGTTGCCGGCATCGTCGAAGATGGGCACCGCTCGACTGTGTATCCACCCGAGTGTTCCATCGATCCGAATGACGCGGTGTTCCAGTTCGTAGAGTGATCGCTTCTCGACCGAATCTTGAACCGCTTTTCGAACCTCAGTTTGGTCGTCCGGATGAATGTAGTGATCCAGCCATGAGCGACTGGGTTCGGTGGTGCTGTCGATGAAGGCACGCCCTTCAAGCATACCCATCTCGCTCCAATCCGCGTTCATTCGAAACACGATGTCGGACGTCGCCTGCGTCAACGCTCGGAAGCGTCGTTCGTTCTCGCGAAGGGTGGCTTCGGATCGTTTGCGTTCGGTGATGTCGCGCGTGACCGCCAACTGAACGGTTTCGCCATTGGTCAGCGACAGCGGCACCGCATGAGTTTCCATGTGTCGCCGACTGCCTCGCAGACCAATGATGTCGAATTCCATCACGCCGCTGTGACCATCACAGACGCGTTCGTTGAACTCGCGAAATCGATCGAGGAACTCGGGTGCAATCAAGTTGTAAACCGAATTGCCAGTGACATCTGTTCCTGGGGGAGCTTCGATCATCTTCAGGCCGGCGGCATTCATCTGCGTCAGCGTGCCGTCGGATTTGACAACCTTGATGCATTCAGGCGTCGTGTCGAAGATCGCTCGCAGGTAGTGCTCTCGTTCCTGGATCGCTTGTTCGGCGTTTCGCCTCGCGGTGATGTCAACGGCGACCGCGACCAATTTGGTTGGCTTTCCAAAGGTGTCAGCCGCGACATAGCCACGTTCCTCGATCCATACGACTTCGCCATTGTCAGGCCGAATGACACGAAACTGCACTTGGAATTCGCGAGAACCTTGCAGCGTGCTGCGGATAATTTTCTCTACCGTATCGATATCGTCCGGATGAACGAGATCTCGAGCGGATCGCCTGTCCGCGTGATCGGACAACGATTTGATTCCGAAAATCTCAATCGCGTTTTCGGAATAAAGAACGGTGTCAGCCTCGATGTCCCATTCGACGGCAACCATTCGCGACGCCTGCAGGGCAATCTGCAAGCGTGACTTCTGACGCTGCAGCATGTCGGCGGATTCGTTTTTTATCCTCGCTCGTCGGATGATCGAGTCAACGCGAGCCAACAGTTCGTGTTCGTTAATCGGACAGCACTGAATGTCGCTCCGCTCAAACTCGAAGACTTGCTGCCAGATCGTCGGATCAATCGGGGTGGCTTCACCAGCGACCAAGACAAACGGAACGCCGCGAAGTTCTGCGTGGGCACGAGTCTGGGCGAGCAGATTCACACCGGAAACTTCGCGAAGATCGAAACCGGCAACGACGGCGTCAAAGCGTCCTTGAGTCAGTTGCGACCACGCCGATTTTCCATCCTCCACCGTGACCACATCGTGACGGAGACCCAGGACCTGTTTCAGGCGCGCTCGACGTTGATCATTGCTTTCGGCAACCAGAATCGCGGATCGATCTTCCCCCATCATCGGCTCTCGTTTTGCATGCCGCCAATCTACGTCGTTCGCCAGGAAGGTGACGAACAATCGTGCCTGTGCTGAATGCTACCAGTTTGTGAATTTCAGACATATATCCTACTCTGCAGCAAACTTCTGATCGGAAGGCCAACGCGGAAAACGCTGAGGAGGATCAGCGTTTTTGAGCGGATGCGGTCAAACGAAGAGCGACGACCGAAAGAGAAACTAGCCGTTTTTCGAAACGCAGTAGAGTGCTTGGTCGCTTCGTAGATAGAGTTTGCCATCTGAGACGGCGGGAGACGCGTTGAAGTCCGAGTCATCGGATTCGAACTTGTTTTGTGCGATCGGCATGAACGATTCACCGGGTCGATAGACCAACGTGCCACTACGGCGAGTGACAACGTAGATGTGATCACCGATTAGTACCGGCGAAGCGTAGACGGGGCGGCCGCTTTCCAAATTGTTCACGCGTTCGCGATAAACAACCTCGCCGTCTTTGGCCGATGTGCAGTAGGCGATTCCGCGGTCGTCGATCCAGTAAAAGCGACCTTCGTGCAACATGGGCGTGGCGACGTAAGAACTGGATCGGTTTGTCCAAAGCACATGGGAATCCGTCACGTCATCGTCTCCACCAACCCGCACCGCGATGCTGCCGGATGCTCGGTAGCCACCAAAGCTGTAGACGGTATCGCCATCAACGATGACCGAGGGCGATACGTTTCCGGTCATAGGTGATTCCGCGAACCAGTTCAATTTTCCGGTGTTCGGATTCAACGACCAGATTTCGGAAGGCACGCTGATGACCAATTCAGCGTTGCCATCGCCGGTCGATACCACTCGAGGTGTCCCGTAGGTCAACTCGAGCATACCGGCTTCTTGACGCCAAACTTCTTTGCCGGTGTTTTTGTCCAACGCCATGATGGCCTTGGATTCTTCCGCTGCGTTCACGATGACCATGTTCTCAAACAAGACCAAACTGGCTGCTGAGCCCCATCGCCGATTGCTCGACTCCTTTCCAACGTCCACGCTCCAAACCTTCCGACCGTTCAGATCGAGGCAATGAACGCCGCCCTTGCCAAGGAAGACGAAAACGTTTTGCCCATCGGTCACCGGAGTGTTGCTCGCAAAACCATGTTCGGTGATGTATCCCTGGTACCCGTCCTCGCGATAGTCGATCGGAAAATCGACCGACCAAAGCTGCTCGCTTGAATTCTTGTCGAAACAGAGAACCTGACGTTTGGCATCGCTGTCACGGGCGACATAGCAAGTCACGATGACTCGGTCGCCGACGATGATGGGGCTGGAAGAACCGCCGCCAGGCAAGTCCACTTTCCACGCCAAGTTGTTAGCCTCATCCCATGTCGTTGGAACGACTTCGGTGGAATGTGCCGTTCCACCAGGACCCAGGAATTCTGGCCAATCATCCGCCGACGCTTGCGTTATCGTGACGAGTAAACACGTGCAAACAAGAATGAGTCGAGACATGGCGGAATTCAGTAGCAAGGAAAGGAGGAGAAGGAGATAAGATTTCGACAACATAGAAGCCACGTTCATTCACGAACTGGGGTGGCGACTTCTTTCAACTTGGCGATGGCGCGCACCCAAGTCATTCTGGCGGTCCCCGTTTTCATTTCCATCAGCCTGCCGATTTCTTCGAATGACAGTCCTTGCAAGTTGCGGTAGACGATCACGTCGCGATACTTGTCTTTCAATTTTGAAAGCTGCAATGACAACGCGTCGGCCATCTCGCGTCGATGCATGTCCTCGCTGGGGGTGACGCCTTTGGCCGCGACGAAGTGAGAGAGCCTTGCCATGCTGTCGTCGAGCCGTTTCGTCATCGATTCCAAGGCGACTTCACGGCGGAGGTCGCGTTTTTGAGCGTGGAAGTGACGGTCAATGGCATGGCTCAAACAATTGCTCAGGATCTGACGCAACCACGCCAACCATTCGCCTTCGGATTTGCCGCGGAATTGGTCGAAATCGCGATGGGCGGCCAGCATGGTTTCTTGCACCAAATCGGAACTGCTCATTCGTCGACGAAGACGGCCGTCAATCTGCGTCTGTGCCAAAAAACTGAGGTAGTTCTGGTACAGCAGAAGCAAATCTCCCAAGGACTGGCGATTGCCTTTCCGAACTTCGTCGAGGCGGTGTTCTACGTTTCCGTCCGAGACGGACGACGCGAGAGTATGAGTGGACATGGGCGGCTCAAAGATGTGGTTGGAATCAGTATCCTCCGAAATCCAATGCGTCGTTCGTGAACAAAAGGTGCCAAGAAAACCAGGACGGAATTCAGCGATTTTGCAACGAAAAACTTGCTTCCAATCTGGAAAGGGGATTTTCGTCGCCAAAATGTGACGCTTTGCGAAGAATTCCGTACCTGTAAGGAGAGACGTGTCACTCCGATGGAGAGGACACGGCCTGCTCTTCTCTCTTCTCTTCTGAAACACAGGTGTCGCGATGAGAAAGTTCTGGAATCGTTGGATCGGAGGCTCCCCGTCATCACGTTCGAAACAGAGGCGAAGAAATTCGCAGCGGCGTCGGTTGCGATCGGAAACTCTTGAGACCAGAAAGCTGCTCGCCGCCAATTTGTTCCACAACGACGTCTTTCCAGAAGACGTCAACGAAGACGGCCAGGTTTCCGCGATCGACGCGTTGACGATCATCAACCAGATGAACAGCGAGAGCGCGAGTGCGTTGAGTTCGCAGCTGCAGGACGCCGGCGGAGCCAATGGTGAAGGGCAGCGAGCGACTTCGTCGCGACCATCTCGCGGTCGGATGACCGACGTCAACAACGATGGCCGAGACACGGCATTGGACGCATTGATGGTGATCAATCGACTCAACCGAGATCGTGACTCGGGCGGCAACCGCGATCGCCCGAAAGATTCTTCTGGTTCACCGGTCGACAACGAAACTCCAGACGACTCGGTCGCGGACGAAGTGCGGTCGATCGATGGCACGGGAAACAATGTTGAGAATCCCGATTTGGGATCGGCCAACACGGAGCTATTGCGGACCGTTGAAAATGACTACTCCGACGGAATCTCGGAACCTGCAGGTGAGGACAGGCCCAGTGCACGCGAAATCAGCAACACGTTGGCCTCTGCCGATCCGGAGGGCACGACGAATGAACGTGACCTGAGTTCATTCGTCTTTGCATGGGGGCAGTTCATCGACCACGACATCGATTTATCGTTGTCACCCCAAACGGATGGAGAATCGTTCGACATCGAAGTGCCTGAAGGCGATCCGTTCTTTGATCCGTTCAACACGGGAGAAGCCACGATTGGGCTGACGCGATCTGATATCGCGGATGGAACGGGCACATCAGTCGAGAATCCAGCCGAGCAGGTCAATTCCATCACGGCTTGGATTGATGGTTCACAGGTCTACGGCAGCGATCAAGCAACCGCCGATTCATTGCGTGAGTTTGTCGGTGGGCGTCTGTTGATCACCGATGATGGCCTGCTACCGACCGACGAGGATCAAGGTTTGCTGGCGGGTGACATCCGGGCGGCCGAAAACGTCGTTCTGACGTCCATGCATGCCTTGTTCTTACGCGAACACAATCGATTGGCCGACGAGATTTCGGCGGAGAACCCTTCCCTCAGCGACGAGGAGATCTATCAAGAGGCTCGTGCGACAGTGATCGCGGAAATGCAATCGATCACCATCAACCAGTACCTTCCTGCTTTGCTGGGCGAAGACGCGATTTCGGACTACACCGGCTATGACTCAACCGTCGATCCTTCGATCGCAAATGAATTCTCGACGGCCGCGTTCCGGTTCGGCCACACGACGTTGAACGATGAATTCAGATTCGTCGACAACGACGGAAATGAGATGGCTGAATCAGTCGCTCTCGCAAACGCCTTCTTTCAACCAGGATTGCTGGAGGACACCGGGATCGATCCGCTTCTGAAGTACGCCGCTTCCACCTTGTCACAGGAAGTGGATTTGGAAGTCGTCGATAGCCTGCGAAACTTCTTGTTTGGCCCTCCCGGTGCTGGTGGTTTCGATTTGGTTTCGCTGAACATTCAACGTGGTCGCGATCACGGGTTGGCGGATTTCAACTCGACCCGAGAGGCGTACGGATTGGAAGCGGTCGAGTCGTTCGACCAAATCACCAGTGACGCGGACGTGGCCGCCAACCTGGAAGCCTTGTATGGCGATGTGAACAACATTGACCTGTGGGTTGGATTGTTGGCGGAGGATCACACCGCCGATGGATCACTGGGAGAGACCGCGACGGCCATCATTGCAGACCAATTCGAACGTTTGCGCGATGGCGACCGGTTCTGGTATGAGAACACGATGACGGATCGAGAGGTTCGTGAGATCGAGAAGACTTCCCTGGGCGACATCATTGCTCGCAACACAAACGTTGATTCGCTGCAGGAAAATGTGTTCTTCTTCTCACCGACAATCACCGGGACGGTCGTCGCGGAGCAAGCACCCTCTCAAAGCAACAACGATCGTGAACAGGCTGATCTCGCCAGTGCATCCAATATCGTGGCTGATGCGGAAGTCGAATTGCTGGCTCTCGATCAATCGGGCAATCGACGGGGACAACCGGACCGCCGCAACGACAAACACGAGCAACCGATGGTCGGCGTGATGGTCGAGTTGCTCGACGGCAATGGAGATGTCGTGGACACCGCGGTGACGGATGAACGCGGCAACTATCGTTTCGACGAGATTGACCAGTCCGGCTCGTACGTGGTTCGAATGAGCTCCACCGACGACTACACCGTGATCGGAAGCGAGACGCTCAGCGTTCAAATCAGCAGCGGCGAAGAGTCCCTGCGAGACATGAACTTCGCTGTGTTGGTTTGATCACTGATGTTTTGATATCGGACGGGTGTTGCAATCGTCGTACGCTGTGGTGCGGTGCAGGGACACCGGACTACAACGCTAGTCAAGCGAGGTAAGCTAGCGTAGTGCGGCGGATCAACCTTTGCCGATGAGGTCCAAGGATGCTTGGCGAATTTGATCCAACTGGGATTGCAACGAAGATGGCCTGTCGGCAATTTTCCGGCAGGCTTCTTCGTGCAGTAGGAGGGCTTCGACGAGATCGAACCAGGGTGATGGATTGGTCATTTGCCCTTGTCGCTGCACTTCTTCCAGTCGCTCTTTCAAGGCTTGCTCTGAGCTCTCAAGTTTCTGTTGGGCGAGGTCCGTTTTGCCTAGATGGTGGTACGCGAGGGCAAGTGGTGCATCCACCTTGTAGATCGCGGGCCAGCGGTCATCGGAGGCTGCTTTTAAAAACAACTCGGCCGCCGAATTGAATTTGCCCGCTCGTAGTTCCGCCAAGCCGGTTGTGAATTGACAGACGCATAGGGGCGAATTCTCAGGCGGTGGCAAACGTCCGAGATAGTCTCTACGCCGGCGGTCATCGCTCGGACGTGGGCGGTCAGCACCCGCCGGTGGCCCAGACCGGCGTTGCCACAACCAGACATGAGCCAGGTCAGCGATCGCCTCGGCGTCCATCGACGAATTGGTTTGGTCTCCAGCGGTCAATCCGCGAACCAACAACCAATGCGAATGCTCGGGATCATCCAAAAGTTGTTCTTGGTACTGCTTCGCCAAACGCCGGTACTCGTCGGGGTACCCTGTGTATAAGAACAACGCGGGAACGCCCCACCACTGAGGCTGGGAGGTGCGTGCACCGGTGTCGAGCGCGATGGCGTAGTCTTTCGCCGCTTCGGGCCATAGACGCAACCGAGAGTACAACTGGGCACGCTGCACTCGGGGCAAGTCATAGCTGGGCTGGATCTCTACCGCGGCATCGAATTCGCGAGCAGCTTCACGCCACTGTCCTGAGTTGGCGTGTGTCTGACCACTGGCGACCAATTCGTTGGCAACTGTCAATCCTTCCGCGAATCGTTCGACTTCTTGTTTGGCTATGATCGCTTCGGTCTTTGCAACCATCGCATCCCGCAACGCTTCGTCCTTCGCGTTTCGTTCTCGGATCGCCTCGGACATTTGCCAGAGGCTGGCGGCGGTACCGAGGACCATCGTGCACCCGACCAAGGTCGCTGTTCCGATGGCAACGCGATTTCGCCGAGCGAACTTTTGGAACTGATAGAACCTGCTGGGTGGTCTGGCCGTGACCGGTTCGCCTCGCAGGTAGTGGCGGATGTCATCGGCCAAGGAAGCAGCGGAATCGTACCGGCGCGTTCTGTCCTTCTCCAACGCTTTCATCACGATCCAGTCCAAGTCACCTCGCAAGTCGGAGCTCAAACTTCGTGATTGGGATGGGCCGACTGCATCGGATTGAATTCCCAAGCTGCGGGTGCGTTCCGCAGTCAGTGTCGACAACCGAGTGCTGGGACGAGGCGGTTCTTCTTCGCGAATGATTCGCCGCATTTCGTCCAGCCCAGCGGAGTCCAGGCGGCCTCGATCGAACGGCGTCGCTCCGACCAGCAACTCGTAGAGCAGCACACCGAGCGAATAAATATCACTGCGCGTGTCCACGTCCAAACCGCTCATCTCGGCTTGTTCGGGACTCATGTAGAGCGGCGTCCCGATCATCGAGAAGAACCGCGTGTAGACGGTTTTGTCGGTGAGCTTTTGCCCCAGTGCCTTGGCGACGCCGAAGTCGATCACTTTCGCAACGGCCTTTCCGTCATGCAATGTCACCATGACATTGGACGGCTTGATGTCGCGATGAATCACGCCTTTTTGATGAGCGTGATGCACCGCGGAACACACATCGATCATGAGGTTCAGACGCTGGCGAACATCCATCTGTTTTTTATCGCAGAAATCAGTGATGGGAAGTCCACGCACCAATTCCATGACGAAGTAAGGACGGTGATCGGTGGTCACGCCCGCGTCAAACACTTGGGTAATGTTTGGGTGACTCATCAAGGCAACGGCTTGCCGTTCGGCTTCGAACCGAGCGATGACTTCTTTGGATCCCACGCCGGGTTTGACGATTTTCAACGCCACCCGTCGGCGAACAGGCTGTTCTTGTTCGGCGACGAAGACCAGACCAAAGCCACCTTCGCCAATTTGTTCCCTCAATTTGTAAGGGCCGATTTGCATGCCGATGTGATCGATGATCGCTTCGGTGTGTGGTTCCGAGAACGCAGAATGACTTCGGTCGGCGCCGATCGGGTGATCCAACAACGCCGCGGGTTGTTCATGAGCGGCGAGTAAATCTTCGACAGCGTTCCGGAGACTTAAATCGCTTCCGCAAGCTGAGTCCAAGTACGCCAACCGATCGTCGATATTTTCTTCCTCGATCGCCTGCAGGAAAATCGCTCGTTCAGTCGGATTGATCATGTCTCAATCGTAGCGGCAAAACGCAGCGAAGACTTCCAGCCAGAGTGACCGTATCACTGATTCGTGTTTGCTGAACCGGATCCAGATTCGATTTCGTGAATGGGAGTCATGTCATCGGTGCATCAAATTTTGGATGACGAGGAGCGATGCTGGCAGCAGGACATCAGCCATGCATCATTGAGGGCGTTGCGGTCGTTGATTCGGGCGAGGTTCGCCTCCGACTTCCATCGGGTTGGGACCTTGGGGTGGCCGAGCGTTCTGAAGCTGATCTTCCTGCTCATCCGTCAAGATCGCAGCGAGTCGTCGATCGACCTCGGCTTGCAGTGCAGCAAGCTGGCGCGATTGACGTTCGTTCAAATTCAACGACTGAGCGATTGGTTCGGGCAACACCTGACCCGGTTGGGGCGGCGGTCCGTGTTGTCCACCAGGCTCACGTTGTGGTGGTTGCTCACCTCCGGGATTGCCGGGCCCCAGATTCCCAGGACCATAGTTGCCATTCATGGGTGGGGGACCCCCACGTCCGAGTTGATTGCCACGACTTTGGTTTTGCATGACCGCCATCAGTTCGGACTTGGTCACGCTGCCGTCATTGTTGGTATCCGCGGTCGTGAACAATTGGTAGATCATTTCCGGCGGTGGCCCACCGCGACCATTCATTCCGCCTTGACCACCACGACCGGGAGGCTGGGCGGCGAGAAGATTGGGAAGCAAAATGATTCCCGCCAAGACGATGCATTGCAATGTTCGATTCACGATTGGACCCAAGAAGAGAAGATGGAGGAGGATGATCGCGAGAGGTTCTGGCAGAGATGCCAATGGTCAATCGCTCAGCGATCAGTGGGAGCTCCGAGACAATCGAGGTTCAGAGATCCGCGTTTAGAGAAGGGGACCCAAACCCTCATCAATTGCACTCAGAAAGGCGGTCGAGGCAACAAAAAAGAGTCTGCCGAGAACCCAATGCGTCATCGGAACCTTGATAGGGCCACGCTTTCAAACCGATTTTTGGAATTTGTGCGAATGTCGAAAAACATCGGGAAATCGTTGGTCTCTAGCGAAAAATGAGCCAAGAGTTCAACGTCTCCACACCGACATCGGTGTTGCCGACTCAGTTGGTTCGCGAATTTCTCGCTTGAATTGAAACCTCCCAATCGAAGGATCCTATGCGATGAATCTTTCCGGTCTCACCTCCGCTGATAGTACACAATCCTCCTCCACCCAGACTCGACGACAGGGCCCACCACCGCCCAGCGAAGAGCAATTGTCTGATGCGCTGCAGTCCGTCGGTGTGGACGATACGACCGCGACGAAGGTGCTAGCACAAATCGATGATGCGATCTCGGAATTGCAATCCGAGTCTTCCGTAGGCAACAATCCTCAGGCCTATCGGTCGGCTGTCGAAGAAGTCTTGGATGCCAATGGAATCGACTCCTCGGAAGTCGAGCAGGCCATTCGAGCCAATGGGCCATCCGGTGCAACGGGAGCTGCTGGTGCAGGTGGACCATCGGGCGCCGGTCGTCCACCAGGTCCACCGCCACCACCCAAAGACGAGAGCGCAACAAGCTCTATCGAATCCGCTTTGCTTTCGGCTGGTGTGGAGGAGTCATCCACCGACGAGTTGGTGAGTCAAATCATCGAATCGTTGGAAGAGCTCGCCGCGGAATCCGAAGGCAACGCTTCCCCCGAACAAATTCGTTCGGCGCTGACCAGCGTGTTGGAAGAAAATGGTGTCAACACGGATGCATTTGAGCAATCCCTGGTCGGCGACCTCGATGAGGGCGGGTTCGTCATCGATCAATACGTTTGAAAGAGGTTGATCTGAAAGGTTTTGATACAAGCGAAGGCGGAGCTGCAATCGAAGTTGATCGGTTATCATGAGACCGATGAATCGAGACATCACACAAATATTGACGGCCATCGACAAAGGCGATCCTAATGCGGCGGGGGATCTGTTGCCGTTGGTCTATGACGAGTTGCGACGATTGGCGTCCAGCCGAATGAATCATGAGAAGCCGGGCCACACGCTGCAACCGACAGCGTTGGTGCACGAAGCCTTCTTGCGATTGGTGGGCGGCAACGATCCACAACGATGGGATGGTCGAGGCCACTTTTTCGCAGCGGCTGCAGAAGCGATGCGGCGGATCCTGATTGAGAATGCTCGCAGCAAGGGCCGTACGAAACGCGGTGGAGATTTGGTCCGTCGCGAATTGAACAACGATGTTGCTTCGGTGGATTCTCAAGACGTCGACGAGCTGCTGACGCTGGACGATGCCCTTACCAAGTTGGCAAGTGAAGATCCCGCGTTGGCCAAACTGGTTGAGCTTCGCTATTTCACAGGGCTCACGATCGAAGAGACCGCCGAGATCTTGGGCGTATCGGCACGGACCACCAAACGCAATTGGGCCTACGCAAGAGCTTGGCTGCAGCGAGAGATGAACCAATCGTGATCGCTGCCTGAGTCACTCGTTGCGAGAAAAGACTTCGAGCGAACCACCGATGCTTCCAACCGCGGCGAAGTGGCTTCCGTCGGCGGACACAGCGAGCGAGTGAACGTAACCTCGATCAATGGATTGACGCTGAAGCCTCGCGTTGCGTTGGAATTCCCAGACGTCAACCTTCCCACGTCCGCCAGCGAACAAGTGTTGATTGTCAGGCGCGAAACGCATGGACCACAACGTTTCACTGCCAATCAAAGGCATCAGTTCGCGGAACGTTTTCAAGTCCCAAACCCGAATGTTGTAAGTGTCAGCCACGGCGAGCCAAGTGCCATCAGGCGAGAACGCGGCCGACTGGCCCGACGCCCAAGATCGATTCAGAGGACGCTGGCTAATCGGGTCGCCTGTCCCCATGTCGGCTTCGACCAGTGTGGCTCCATCGGTTGCGAGCATCGTTCGTTCGTCCGCTGAAATATGCACAGCCTTCACCGGGCCTTTGAAATCACCGATCATCGAAAGCTCTTTTCCTGTCGCGATTTCCCAACACCGAGCAACCTTTTTTGCATCGCCGGTCAATGCGTAACGACCGGACGACGAGATGTCGATGCAATGGATCTCTCCGTTGTGACCTGGGAATTGTCCTGACGGGCGAAGCAGCCCCTTCTCGGTGACGGAGTAGACCACGATGTGCCCCGTGCTGCCGCCAGCGACCAAGTGATTTCCATCGGGAGTGAAGGCACAAGCGGTCACCGCCTGAAGCATATCCAGTCCGGTCAGCTCGCCCAAAACGCTTTCATGATCGAAATCAAACAACGTGATCTTTCGATCGGGACGTCCCGCCGCAACAACATTTTGATTGGGATGAATCGCCAGGGACTTCACTCCCCAACTGAGATCCGAAAACTTGGCGATCGGCGACAGCTTGGACCCCACCTTCATCGGTGCGGTCGTTCGATTCGGTGAATGGCCGGAAGACATCTTCGAATTTCGAGCACCGGCGGAGTTCATCGGAGCTTTCGCGACAGGCGATGAACCGGAACGAGCATTGGACGTCGCCGCGACAGAAGAGCTTGATCGGTTGGGTCGGTGCACTTCGTGAGCTTCAATCAACTGCAAGTCCACGCACGCGTCGGCAAACATTTCTTTGAAGACATCTCGCTTAATCGTGCCGCCGCTGATCTGAAGCGAACTGAAAATTCTCGCCACACGAGACGCTTCTTGCATTCGTTCCAGGAACTCCTCCACCTGCAAACCAAATTCACAGGCGACTTGTTCCAAATCAATGTCTTGGATGAATCGAGATGACATCGCGGAGATGGATTCGCCGCTGCGACTGAGCGTCGTGATCCCGAGGTCGTCCAGTGCATCCGCGAACCGCTTCGCATCCTGATCCATGATGCGATCCATTTCGCTGGCCTCACGATAGAGAGCCAAAATGTCGTCGGCGTCATCAAATGCGGACCGGTTGGCTTGAACCGCCGGACCAACTTCGTCTCGTTTGGGGATCATGCCGGCGTAGTGGCACGACATACAGGAGACACCATTGGTTACCGTGCGGTCCGGTTGCTTCGGATCGCTGACGATTTGTGTCGGACCTTGGTCAATTCGAAGTCCTTGCTCGTCCGTCAACAGATAGCCTTGCAAACCGTTTGGAAGCGTGAAGATGATTTCTCCACCATCGTGCTGGAAGGAATCACGACGATGGCTCGGACCGAGCGGATACTCAAAGAGGTTTTGGCGCCCCGTATTGCTGGCAAAATCGTAGCTCTTCCAATACGAACCGTAGGGAGACTTGTGCCACTCAATCAAACGATTGTTCTGGGAGACACCCGATCGGTTGAAGGCGGCTCGAATGGCCATCTCTTGGTTGATGTTGGCCTGCACATTGACGCGCAGCATGTTTTCCAGGTCAGCGTCCGTTTCCGGCAGGTTCAGCACACTGTGATAGAGCGGTGGTTTGGACGCGGCGAAAACGAACCAGTCCACTCGGACGAACGGCATCTCGGTTTCGGTCCGTTCGAAGCATGACCTTGCCTCCGGCGATCGAGGTGGAAGAAAGTATGGGTTTGCGTCTTCGATTGATTTCCAAATTGTTTGAGTCCAATGGACCGTTCGCATGTCGAGCCGAAAGATCGTGCGAGCGGGATCAATCGCCTCGGGAATGATCAAATCTGAATTCCACGAAAGACTATTCAGAAGTTTCGCGAACGCGTTTCGGTAGGTTTGCAGTTCGTCTTCGCTGATGCCGGAGTTGTACAAATGCGTCAGCGTGAAGTACCGCATGAACCGTTGCGATCGCTCAGGCTGTTGTTGCAAGTCTTGGTCGATCAATGCCACGACTTGGTCATTGCTGACGAACGGTCGCTCGGGTTCGTCATTGATCGCAGGTGATCCCGCGGCGATCCATTCTTGGATGACTTGGATGTCCCGCGGACTCAGTCGTGGCTCTTCGCCGCCCGGGGGCATCACGCTGTCGTCATCCGCTTGAATGCGTTCGATCAGCAACGAGTCTTCTCCGGGTTCCGCAATGGTTTCGGCAAGCTTTCCGAGATTGACGACAAAGTTAAAACCACCTTCGCTCGTTCCATCTTCGCCGTGGCAGCGATGGCAAGCATCCTGCAGAAGAATCTTGGTTTGAGTTGCCAACTGTTTGGGTGACATGTCCAGCGCAGGCGCCGAACTCGACATCGCTGCGGATGCCTTGGTGTCGGCGGGACGATCGCTTTCAGAACTTGAAGCAGCTTTTTTCGCGGCCAATTCTTTCAGGAAGGTCTGGTCCTCGTCACTCAGTTTCGCGACGGGGATGCTGATGATTTTTCCATCGGGACGTTCCAGGACAACTTTGTCGCCGTGGACGACCACCAACTTCGCTTCGATGCGATACTTCCCGGTCGCATCGGTCCATTCGCGTGCCTGCAAAGAAGAGAGAGCCGTGACCGCGAGCAGCAGCAAAAAGATCGTGAATCGCATGAATCCCGGTCAAACTATAGAGAAGAGAGGCTAGACCTCCAGGCAAGGTGCACCGCCTGGTTTCCGTCGTGGAATCCAGTATATCGAAGCAGCCACCACCGAGCGCAAGTCTCCAGAGCAAATCTCGCTTTTGCAACGGAGCATGTAGCCGACTGAGGCCCTCAGTCGGCCTGAACGCAATCAATCGCAGCAAGCGATCAACCTCCACAGTAGACACAAATCCACGAGTCTACGAATGTGATCGCATGGCAGATCTGTTTTTGCCGACAGAGGGCCTCTGTCGGCTAGTGCGCCTGCAAAGGCGATTGAATTGTCAGGTGAAAGTCCTGATTGGGGAATTCGTTACCGCCCCGTAGCTGATGGTAACTGCGTTT
>NZ_NIZW01000042.1 GCF_002727185.1 Rhodopirellula bahusiensis | reverse complement strand
TGACATGGCCTCCCAACTCTCGCGTGCGACAATGCATGATGGCCCACGCGGCTCGGTGCATGTCACCGCTGAGCCCATATGACTTCGCAAGTCTGGGGTAGTGCTTGCGCATCAACTGTTGCAAGTCGAGCGACAAGGTCACTGCCTATAAGAAACGTGACGCGTCAAGGAAGTTCTCCAGAGGCCAGTACAACGATAGATTGAACCCTACTCAGTAGGGTCGTATTCGGGAAAGCCCAGTATACACCCAGACTGAGTTGGGGTGTTTGACCAATATCCCTTGACTCGTCCAGGTAATACGCCCCAACTCAGTCCGGTCGTTTGACCAATATCACTTGACTCGCTCGAACAATACGACCCTACTGAGTAGGGCTGTTTGACCAATATCACTTGACTCGATAGTCTGTCGAGAGGCCCGGTGCGCTCCCAATGGAGATTGCTGTATTCGCCCAGCTCGTGAAACGCTGCCTCATAATAGGATCGGTTTGATGACACTCGCGGAATTTGAGCGTGCGGTGGCCGTGGCGGACGACATCGGGGAGTCCGATCGGATTTGGTTTCCGAAGTGGCTTCGACGCTACGCCTTGTCGTTCCCAAAAGGCCTGGTGGATCAGTTGCCCGTCAATCACCACACGGCCTTGCGATTCTCGCGAACGTTGCTTGAGTCAGGTGCACCCGCTTGGCAACGATGGCAGGCAGTTCGGTCGCTGGAATACTATCGTGACACGGTGCTGAAACGTTCCGAACCCGACTTAACGCAGATCGTCGCCAAGCTCGCGCAATTGGGCAAGCAGGAACGCAATTTTGACTTGGATGTGCCGCCAACCGAGGAGGAACTCGCGGCAATTCGTGGCAAGCAAGACCCGAGCGAACCCAAACTGATCCAGACCATGCGAGCTGATCTGCGGGTGCTGCATTATTCAATGGCGACCGAGAAGGCTTATGTGCGATGGATCAAGCGATTCATGAGCCATGTCGGCTCGACCGAGCTGGAACAGTTCGGCCAAAAGGATATCGAATCGTTTTTGACGAAGTTGGCTGTCGAAGGTCAGGTGGCAACGAGCACTCAAACCCAGGCAAGGTCCGCCTTGCTGTTCTTGTACGAGTGCATCCTTGGCGTGCGAATCGGATTCCTCAATGCGGTTCGCGTGAAGCGACCCGAGACGATGCCGGTGTGGTATAGCCGTCAAGAGATTGGTTACTTGCTAGAGAATTTGACTGGCGTGCACCGCATCATGTTTCTGCTGATGTACGGATCAGGGCTTCGGCACAAAGAGTGCCGTCGATTGCGCATCAAAGATGTCTGGTTTGACGAAGGGCGTTTGCTGGTACGCGACGGCAAGGGGCAAAAAGATCGGATGACGTTCTTGCCCAAGGAAGTGGTTCCTGATTTGCAACGTCAGATTGCTTGGGCGACTCAGCGGCACCACCAGGACTTAGAAGAAGGTTATGACAAGGTGTATCTACCATTTGCATTGGCAAGAAAGTATCCCAACGCGGGTCGCGAGATCGGATGGCGATGGGTGTTCCCTTCGCGACAGCGAGCGCGTGATCGGCGAAGTGGCATTGTCTGGCGACATCATATTGCCGAGCAACAATTTGCCAACGCACTGAGCACCGCGCAACGGGCGGCTGGAATCACCAAGAACGGAGTGCCGCACTCGCTGCGGCATAGCTTTGCGACTCATTTGGTTGAAGATGGTACCGACCTGCCGACAGTTCAGAAGTTAATGGGACACAGAGATATCGAAACCACGATGAATTACGTGCACGTGGATGTTGGAATCAACAGTCGCGTGCGGAGTCCTGCGGACCGATTGGGGGGCGCGGACCAGCTGGAGTGATCTGGGCGACCGCTGCAGTGACACGCGTCGAATCAACCCCGCGTCGACACGGTGAGTATCGAGTAAGTGGTAGAGATCTCGCGGACTTCGTCCCCTTGGGTGACCCTCGAAAGAGTGTCGCCGACTTTTCGAGATGCCGCGTCGACGCGGGTCATGGAACATGATTATCAGCCACAGAAAATCACGCGTCAAGCAAATGGTGGGGAGCAGTCAAACGTAGCCCTAGCGGGCTGTTGATTTAATGAGCCGCACCGCGTTAGCGGCGGTTAGTCAGACGCCAACCGGGGCTAACGCCCATCGGCTAATTGTTGTCACTCGGTATACGACTAAATCAACAGGCTGCTAGGGGTGTTGGGGGCTGCAGCAGTTTGATCGTTTTTCGTCTTTCCTGTGGATGGCTCAAGTCAACTGTGGAACGAATTGCCGAGATGCTAACTTTGGGGCAGGCCATCTGGGGCCTGCCTGAACAGATGATTCCGCATGACGTGATTGATCCGAGGCGGTGATCGTTTGACTTTGTTATGTTGAACGCGAACACCGCCGAGTCGTCTCCCTCATGAGAGCGCAAATGAAACTGCGAACAAAATCGATTTATCATCCCAAGCCTTTTGAGCCGAACCAGTACATCCGGCCGCATGTGGTCGATGTTGTCTGTTTGACCGACGAGGGCGATTCTGAGGAAGTCATCGCGGGCAGGGTCGCAGTCGACTACCTCGACATCTCACGCGCCGAGACCGCGGGGCAGAGCATTGTGCATGTTTGTGATGCCGACTCGCAGAACTGGGAGATGGTTTATTCGTCAACGATTGAACCGGCGATTGACTTCGCCGGGATCAGGAAGGATTTCGAGTTCGACGATCCAGTTCAAGGATTGATCTTCATCCATCAGGTCGTGCTGCATCCATCGCTGCGAGACTGGCAGCAGATGATCCTCGACTCCATCTGTGACATGTTTCCAAACGAAACGGCCACGGTCATGATCAGGGGAATCACCGAGCTACCAGATCGAGAATTGGCCGAGCTTGGCTTTCGTATTGTGGCGGGGCATGACGTGCTGTTTCGCCCCAACATGCTCAAATATGACTACACGACCGCTGACGATCCGAGAGATCCTTTCGCGGACCTCATCGTTCCACCGGATGCTGACGCGCACGTACTTGATCGTTGGGATTTGGATGACGAATGACCGCAGACACGCTTGGCTTGCTTCAGGCTGTCCTCCCCGATTGGTTTCAGTGCTCCCGCGAACCACGACGACGTCCATTGGATATCGAATCACGCTGGGCGTTGTGCCGTCCAGTGATGGGGCGGAATGAACCATAAGAAGAAAAAAGAAATCGTTGCCTCCGAGAGTGAAACGGGTGAAGCGTGCTGCAAGGCTAGCATCGGCGCAGTCTTGGTTGCCCGAATACACGGGGAAGAATGTGCTGCGAGGGTACTGCAAGCACTTTGGCGTCGATTGGCGATGTGCGGCGATCGATCCGGAGTATCTGACGCAGCGAGAGACGGCCGAGGCAACCGAGATTCGCCGGCGAAAAGAGCGAAAGCAACAACGTGAATTGAAAGAGAGTGCCCGTTGGCATCCCTACACCGATCAAGTGTCCGCGTTTCTGGTCGGCGACTTTGCGGCTCTTCATGACCTGCAACAGAGGGAAGCCAGGATTGACTTGGAATTCATGCCATCCTGCCGCGAACGGGATGCAAGTGGTCTCAAATTGGATGAGCAATGGTTCGCGTGATTCGCCTTTTCAAATTGAGAAGGCCGAGCATCCGCTTCCCCTGGGGGCTTCGACGACGCTTGAGACCGGTGCAAGAATTTTTATGTCGGCGAAAATTGATTGTGGGAATTGTAAGATTGGCAGTTCACTGCTTGTGAGCTGGATCTAACTGGATGTGGGCGTTTCTCGATGTTGGTGATGCAGAGTCTGGACGTTGGCGAATTGGAATTCACCAATGCACCATGCGACCGGGGCTAAATTTTGATCGAAGCTGCGCTACATATAGTTGGTGAGAAGGATTAGCCGCCGTCGTCCCTCGGTGTTTTCGACTCGCTCTGTGTTGGAGTCTCAGATTTCGAATCGCGGACTTCTTTCTCTTCGGCGGGCACAGTTCAAGCCCGCAAGCCAAGCCCTCTTCGGTTTGGCGGTATCCATCACTTGTATCATTGGAGGTTCGTATGCGCGATCCGCAGTCTCTGTCAAAAGATGTTAAGCGGTATCAGCCAACGCCATTCAGCTATCGTTGTCTGCCACGTTGGCCCCGTGACTCACCCGTCACACGAAGCACGCTCCGGCAGCGTCATCCGCGAAATTTGCCAGTCACGACCTATGGAGAATTTCGCCGGCGGGGAAAGAAACGTTGAGCGATGGTCGATCGTCACTAGGTTCGCATTCCGAGCCTTTGCGGTAACTCGTCCATCCAGAGTTAGCCAAGATCAGTCAGTTCCACGTTAACGAATGAATTCGGCTTGCAGAGGCATCGAATCGCATTCACCCCGCGTCAGGTCGGCATACGTGTCCTTTCGTTTCACGCATGGCACGGCTGCTCGTCGAATGCTGTCAAAGTCGCCGCGGTTTTGACCCTGCTGTCATCTGAAACCGTGACACCGGGGAAGCCAATGCAGAATGCTTCGTCGTTCGAATGGACGACGTACCTTCCGCAGCTGAAGCAAAGCACTTCGAGTCGCAACGGTTTGTCGTTCACGAATTGCTTCGGGCTTCGAGATTTTTTTAGCAGGGCGCAGCATTGAGGGTCGTGGAGGCAGGTGTGAACCAAAGCTTCGCTCTTGCTCAACGTTCTACCAGCGAGTGGCGTTCAAGCTCGCTATGTCCTCGATTTAAACGTTCCCAATCACTGTTCGGTTGATCGACTGATTTTGGGAGTTCTTCTTGCGCCTCGGTCGTTTGCCAGGGCGGTCCTTTTCCCAAGGACCGCCCTGCGTGAGGGCGGTCCGTTCTCACGGAGTGTCTTATGTCCAAGTGTCAATCTTGTCCAAGTTCTGCCCCTGCAACGAACTGGCAAAGGGGGTTCATGAAATTGTTACCAGCCATTGAACGTCATGCCCGATGCGCATTTCGAGTCCTCGACGCAGAGGCTCGCGACGATGCCGTTGCTGAGGTTCTCGCGAATGCCGTGTGCGCCTATCAACGCTTGCACGAAAGAAACGAGCTTCAAAGGGCGTTCGCGACGACGCTAGCAAAATTTGCAATCAAGAGCTACTGGAGCGGCCGACGATGCGGAACTTCGCAGTGCTCACACGATGTGTTCTCTTCGCAGGCCAAGCAGGTGGCGGCGTATGAAGTTCGTACGCTTGGGACCCCCGGTGAACTGTCCACTGAGTGGTCGCAGTGTTTGGTCGACAACCGACTCACCTCGGTACCAAATCAAGTTGCGTTCCGAATGGACTTCCCGCGTTGGTTGAGAGGATTATCGTTACGCGATCGCAACATCGCCGAACGTCTCTCACTTGGCTATTCCACGAAAGAAGTGGCTGCGGAGTTCGGGATGTCATCAGGACGGGTCTCACAGCTCCGACGAGAGTTTTCATACTCCTGGTACAAATTTATCCGCGTCAATCGATGCTTGTCTGGTGAACCGAAGTCAAAGCCGGGTCGGGCGTCACGCCCGGGCTAGCAACGACCGCTCATATTGAATGCAACGGCGAATCGCGCGACTTCGAATACCAGAAGTGGCAAGGCAACAATCAAGAAATTTCTTGTTGCGGTCTCGCTACCTAGAGGCGTCGGATGACAGTCGCCTTGATGAGCAAGCTCGGCGAAAGCAGTCGTTGAGCGGCAATCAACCAGCAATTTTCCGTGAGGTGGGGCAAGTCCTGGATTCCACTACACACTGCCGAGGAAACTTATCCTGCAGGGGGTCGAGTATCGCTCCGAAAGCGTCTTGGTTGTATTCAATCTGGAGGTGGATGGCTTGCCAACATGTGTTTTATGTAGGTGTCTGTTTGCTTTGTAGATGAAAAACGACGAACGGAATTCGAAGCGTTCCTCGTTTGGGAGCAGTCAGCAATGGTGCACATCGTTTTGACTGTTCGGTTGATCAGGATGATTTGCGTACCTCGCGTCGGAGTGCCCTGCAAATGCTGGTGATCATGAACGCTTGCTGCAGTGGCGTGCGTCTGGTTCAAGCGATCAGGCACCTCGGGCGTGATCGTTTGATAGATAAACGTGAAGAAGGTTCAGAACGTGAAGAAGGTTCAGATTGTCAGTTCACGGATTCACGCCTCGGCTGCAACTTGCAAGGTCTTCGGTCGAGGGCTTTCCAAGGCATTGAGCACGGGTACTCGTAGGTAAGCGGTTTTCTGTTTTCGGTGTTGAATCACTGGCTTGCCAATCGACGAATGCTTCAGTTCCGGAGAAGTGGAGCAGAGGGCCGAATCGTTCAGCACATACCCCAATTGTAGGAGTGTTCAGTTGAGTTACATGAAAATGATCCATGCAAAGGATGCTGAAGAAAGCGACCAAGGTTGTGAGTGCCATCCACTTGAAACCGAGGTGCAGGCTTTGATTGATCTCATCGCACGGTTGGCAGCTGAACGGTGGCTGCGCGAGAAGCAAGAGGACTGTACAGTGCACCACAGGTCTGAGCCATGAAAGGTGGAGCGTCTCGCATTATCGAGCGGCTCGTCGCGATCTCGAGCCGGTTTTGCTGCCTCTGATCTTCTGGTGAGGTTCGTCGCATCGACCATCCGATTGTGTTCGTTGGTCAGCGGTAGCGAGTCGCATCTCTGTGGGGGATGCCTCCGAAAAGGAGGCTCGCCGTTGTGTTGCTGTTGGTCGCCAGTCTTGAGTGGGCTGGTAGCGAAGGAGTGTGCCACGCTCGGATGTTCTCAGCGATGAAAGTACGTAGAACGAGCGTGCTCGGGGCAGTTCGGATGCCTGGGTCCGTGAGCAACGAATCCTGCTGGGCAGGTTTTTCAACTTCGAAGACGTCGGCTGGCACGCTTCGAGCACGCTCGCGGAACCAAGGTGACTTCGGGATGGCGTTTTTGCGCAAGTCTTTTCTTTGAAAGTGTTTAGGTGTTTTTGTCGTCGTTGCTGAATGTCGCAGATTTCACGAATTTGGAGCATTTTCGAAAATGTCTAGAATTCCAGGTAGTAACTCGATTTTCCCCAATTGGATCATCTGAATGTCTGATGAGAACGACGAGACGATTTCACTTTACAGCCAAGAGTTCGCGGAGCTCTATCACTCAGCACGTCTCGATGGTAGAGCGCTTGGTGCTGCGACCCTCACTTGGATTTTGCCTGTCTGGCAGAATGCCGGGTTTCCGCTTGATCCGGAAAGCCAGCTACCAATCTTGACGCGGGACCTCTGGTACCACGCAGCGTGCGTCACCACTCTCAAAAAATGGGAACTTTTGGGCTTGTCTGACCATTACGGACAGCGTCCGGATGAGTCTGTCCGGGAGTTCAATCGGTTTCTCAATCGTGTCAAGTCTGGGGACGTCGATCGATGGAAGTCGAGTGAGGGGCATGAGCTTTCTCGGAAGCTCGACCAGATTGAATGGTCATCAAGTCTACCGATGACATCGGGTGTCCTGAGTGACACCTCAACCGTCGTGGCTAAGGTCGGAACGGTCGACGAGCAGGCTCTGGGCTCGCTGGCTGAACTGCTCATGGATCTTGTCGATATGCAAACTGCAGACCTGGAGGAGGACTGAACAATGTACGCCCGAACGAAGAATCGAGCGATCATGTACGCTCGTCGTAGCTCTGAAAAGCAAGAGAACAGCCTTGAAATGCAGGTTGGATGGGCTGAGGCGAAAGCTAAGGCAGATGGTTTCATGCCCAAGTTCAATGAGGACCTCCTCAAACGTGCTCAATCGGACGGGGTATCAGTCATTGATGATCTCTACATCGATGACGCTGTCTCGGGTTCAGATCGCCAACGTCCTGGGCTCTTGGCGTTCATGCAAAGGGCGTTCAGCGATCCATCTGTATCTCACCTCTACATTCACAAGCGTGATCGACTTTCTAGGCCTGAAAATGCGGCAGAGGCGACGAGCGATGAGTTCAAGTTGCTGCGAGAAGGGATCACGATCGTGTTTTGCGACACTGAGCTGAGCCCTTCAAACGACGGCCAAGCAGATATTGGTCAAGCGATCATCTCCATGATCGAGTACCATCGAAGTGGCCAGTTTCTGGCCGATCTCAGTCGTCGTGTGTTGGATGTGCAAAAGAAGCTAGCGGAGCAGGGGTTCAGTACCGGAGGGCGTGCTCCCTACGGCTTTGCCAGGTTCCTGAAGGCCCCGGATGGCACCCTTACCAAGCTTGAAGACGGACGCATTGTTCGGCAAGCTGGGCATCACGTGGTGCAACTGCCTGATGACGAGGAGAAGATCGCGACTTGGATTTTGATCTTGGAGATGAGAGAGCGGGGTATTGGTTACAAGAACATCGCAAACCATCTCAACTCGGTGGGAATTCCAAGCCCAGACTCTGGACGGACGAGGACCGATGCCGGTGCAAAGCATTTCGTTAGCGGAAAATGGAACCATAACACGGTCAAGTCGCTTTGCGAGAACTCTAAAATAGCCGGGATTCTTGAGTACGGTACACGTTCCGAAGGCAAGCATTTTCGTTTCGATGCGACATCCGGTAGCCGGGTGGTGCTTCCGACTGAACGGGATGGTGATCGCGTGGTCACCGTGGTCAATCCGAGCGAGAGCCGCGTCCGGGTTGACGCGGCGTTCGAGCCAGAGTTCGATCGCGAGAGGTTTGAAGCGATTCAAGCAATCCGTGATTCACGCTCGCGCTCGCAGCAAGGAATTCCGAAAAACAAGAATCCCGAGCAATACCCACTCTCGACACGGGTGGTTGATTTGACAGAGGGTTGTGGGGCCCCCATGTACGGGTCTACCCAGTCAAGCAAGAAGGACGGAAAGCCATTCAAGAAGAACATCTACAAATGTTCTCGCCATACAAAAACGAGCGACTGCTACCACAATTCTGTTGATGGTGAGGCATTGCTCCGCGTTGTATTGCGATCGCTGAAGCACTTGATTCGGCTTTCGGGGTCACGCGACCAGCTGGCGAGACAGCTGCTGAAGCTGGCGCGACAGCGTCCGACTTCGGAAACTGAAGAGAGTGCCGCAATTAAAAGACTGGAAATGCGAGCAGAGGCTCTAGCTATCGAGAAGAAAGAAATTGGCAGAAAACTGGCTGTTGAAATGGATGATGGCCTGCAGCAGGTCTTCCGCGAAGAATTCGAAGACAGGAAGAAGCAACTCCTGCACGTTGAGCAAGAGTTGAGTCGAACCAAGCCTGCGGCCGCCAAGCCGGGGCTTTCACCTGAGCAGCGGGTTGAGCAAGCGCTGGCGATGTTTGACAAGCTGGAAGTTTTGGCGTCCAGCCCAGAGGCTCGTCCGCGAATCAACCAAGTCTTACAACAGTTGAATGTTTGGATTGGCCTAGATTTTCATGCTGCGAAATGGGGCAGTCGCACGGTACGGAGGGTCCGCTCCGGTGTGATATCGATCGGCGGGTACCACCTGCCGGTGCCTCTTCATGGATCCCTTCACTGCCCCACAGAACCTACAAACCCAGTCGGTGGACGTTCCATCGGCACTGATTCGGCCTTCACCAAAAATCCCTCCAATCCGAGCGGCGGCGGGAAAAATGTTGGTGAAATCAAGGCCTACCTCGACGAGGTCGGGGGCTCGCTTACCAAGGTGAATCGGGGCGACACGATTCGAACGTGCGACCTTCTGGTCCCAAACCAGACGCTCTGCCAGGCTGAGCTACGCCCCGATAAGGCAGGTTTCGGACGATCTGGGAACGTCTGCGAGAGACGTTCGCGTCCGAGAAGGCGAGAGATTAGCGAACGATTCGATTTCTCGAAAGTCCACTTGGGAGTTCCAAGCCACAGAATTTTTTCAGCGGCTGAAATCACCCATTCGAGTTCACTGCTGTTGTTGCTGTGCGATGGGTTCGCCGGTCCCAAGTTGGGCGAGCACCTGCAAAATTCCGTTCAGGTGGGCCATTCGAGGACCAAAGCGATCGATGAATTCGTTCAGCATGTACTCGCCTTCGGCCAAGTGATCGCCGGAATCGTCGATCTCTTCGGTCAATGTTTGCAAGAACTCCGTCTGCACTTCGCTGAGCGTTTCCGCGGCACGACGGCAGGAACGTGAGAGTTGCGGGTTGGCGTCTTTCCATTGCTGCAATTCACCCGCACGTTGCTTGTGCATTGCGGCATTTTGCTGAACCAATTCGGTCAACAATTTGGTTTGTTGCTGCTGGCTGACGACCAATTGACGCAGCAACCCGACCGTCAGTTCCTCGTTGGAAACCGGCACGCCAGCTTCTGTTTCCGCAGAAACGTCGATGCGGAAAACGGGCGATGTGGGGTTGTCGTCGTAGGACATAAGCGATGATTCCGATTCGGGTCCGATGGGGTCGTGTCCGATGATGTCCCGAGTATAACCACGCCGAAATTTGTTTGTCGAGCAATTCCCGATTTTCAGCCGGCGGGACTACGGAAGACAACGTCTGAACGCGATCACGCCGGTCCCGGTGAGTCTGACGACGCACCGGGATGGCGAGCAAAAGTCCTCGTGGATAACCGGAATTCGCTCTTTCCCAAACTGCCTATTTGGCCGTTTGCAGGAACGTCTTCCAAGAAGCGTAGCGAGGGTCATCCATTGAATGAGTCATCAGTGGATTGAACCGAGGCTTGATCGGACGCGACAGCAATTTCATGCGTGCTTGCACCGGCGTGCGACCACCCTTGCGGCTGTTGCAACGCAGGCAGCAGCACACGATGTTTTCCCACGTCGTTCCACCGCCGTGAGAACGTGGCACAACGTGATCAAGGCTGAGCTTGTGGGTTGGTTCCGCTTTGCCGCAGTACTGGCAAGTGTGATCATCGCGAGCGAACAAGTTCTTGCGGTTGAACCGAACCGTTTGGGCCGGCATCCGATCGAAACGAGTCAATCGAGTGATCCGTGGGACCTTCATCTCAAACCCGACGGCTTGGATGTATTCATCCTCTGGTTGCTTTTGATCCGAAGCCAATTGGCTCAGTTCGCACCAGCTATCGAAGTCGTATCCAATGAATTGTCCATCGTCGTTGTCAATGACTTCCGCACAATCGCGATACAAAAGCGTCAACGCTCGACGAACATTGACCACGCGAATCGCCATGTAAAAGCGATTCAGCACCAATACGTTGGTTTCTAAAACCCGTCCGCTCATTGTTGCGTCAATCCTTTCCTCGATCAGAAAGCTGGCTTCGAAGTTGCTCCATCGTAGCGTTTGGGAAAAGAAGAAACCACAGTTTTGCAGTCTCTTCCCGCTTCACTCCATCGTTCCTGCAACGTGATGGGGCTGGTTCCCAAGTGGCTGATGAGACGGGAAATTACCGGGTTTGGTTCACCCCTGCCTGTCCATTTTGCCTTTCCACTTCAATTCTTCCGACAGATTTCACAGCATGATCGATCTGCAGATTGCTTGGATGCTTCTCGAGACACTGTTGCCAACCGAGATTGCTGTTCCGGCCGCGAACGTCGTTGGAGCATTGACTGGTGACGCAATCACTACGGCGGTTGGCGTCGATCCGTTCTCGTCTTTGACCTCCTCACTCGACGTCGGTTTTGCTCAGGCCGAAGCCATCTCGACGGAGGAGACCGACGGTGGTTTCTGGGCCAGCGTCAGCGACGCCTTGGTGTGGACTCGCGACACCGTTCGAGACGTGATGATGCCGGTGGGAGTCGTTGCACTAGGGATATCGTTGATTCTCGCATGCACCTTGGCTTGGTTGTTGAATCTGGTCGCACTGCCGGGAAATTGGTTGGCGATCGCGCTGATGGCACTGTACGCGTGGTTGGGTCCCGAAACTGGACGCTGGCAGCTCGGGCTGGTGTCGTTGGCGATCGCTTTTTTGCTGGGGTTGGTCGGCGAGTTGGTCGAGTTTTTGGCGGGGGCGATGGGGGCCAGCCGGGCGGGAGCCAGCCGACGAGCCACGTTGATGGCGATTGTCGGTTCGATCATTGGGGCCATCGTCGGAGGGATCGTGGGCCTGCCCATTCCCGTCGTCGGGCCGGTATTGGCGGCGATTTTGTTCGGAGGTTTGGGGGCGACGGCGGGAGCCATGTACGCGGAATGGAACGACGGCAAGACTTGGCGAGACAGCTGGCGGATTGGGCAAGCTGCGTTTTGGGGGCGAACGACCGGAACGGTGGGCAAAATGGTCGCCGGGCTGTTGGTTTTGGTTGTCTGCGTGATTGGGGTGCTTTTTTGATGGCCAGGATTGTGAGCCGTTTCACGTGATCGAACTAGGATTTCGACGGCATTTTGGCTAGTCTTGAACCGTCGAAACCACGTTTCACCCGTCCGTCGTTCAAATTTTCTTTCGCTCCCGGCAACACAATCATTCATGCTCAAAGCACTCGAGCTGGCCGGTTTCAAGAGCTTCGCTGATCGCACGCGGTTTGATTTCCCCGATGGCATCACGGTTGTCGTGGGGCCAAACGGTTCCGGGAAGTCGAACATTGTCGATGCGATGAAATGGGTCTTGGGCAGTCAAAGTGCCAAGAGTCTTCGCGGGAAGGACATGTCGGATGTGATCTTCAAAGGGTCACAAACTCGCGGTCCCGCGGGCGCCGCGGAGGCGACGATCATCTTCGACAACACCGGTGGTCAGATGCCGGTGGATGCTCCCGAGGTCCACGTGACTCGGCGAGTTTATCGAAGCGGCGAAGGCGAGTACCTGATCAACCAACAGGCCGTCCGTCTGAAGGACGTCAAAGCTCTGATCCGCGGAACGGGCATTGGGATCGATGCTTACAGTTTGATCGAGCAGGGCAAAGTCGATCGAATGTTGCAAGCCAACGCGAAAGATCGACGGGCCATCTTTGAAGAAGCCGCGGGGATCAGTCGTTTCAAAGCCAAGAAGGTGGAAGCCGAGCGGCGACTGGAACGCGTGCAAACGAACCTGACGCGTTTGGGTGACATCGTTGACGAAGTCGCCACGCGATTGAAAACGCTGAAGAGCCAAGCCGGGAAAGCAGAACGCTATCGCCAAGCCAGTGACCGATTGAAGGAACTTCGGACGGTCGTCGCTTGGACCGATTGGATGACTCTGTCGTCTGAACTGAACGAAGCCACTTCGCAACTGGAAACTGCTCAACGACAACACGGCGAAGCGGACGCTCTACGTGAATCGTTGGAAGAGCAACGGCAAGCTGCCGAGATGCAATTGCAAACGATCGCCGAAGCAGCTCGCGAAGCGGAACAAAGCCGCAGCGAGTTGTCCGGCGAGATCGCTCGCATCGGTGGTCGTCGCGAATCGGATCAGACGACTTTGGTCGAGCAACGGCGCACGTTGATCGGTCACTATCGGCGATTGCGAGCGATGCGAACCGAAGCTGGATCGGCCGTCGCTGATTTGCGAAAGACAATCGCGGCGTTGGAAGTCGCTGAGTCCGAGTTGGCGGAAGTCCAGCAGAAGAAAGAATCGATCGCCACCAAACGCGATGCGGAACAGGCGACCGTTCATCGGATCGAAACGACTCGTGATGATTTGCAACGTGATCACTTGGCTGCGGTGCGCCGGGTTGCCGAGCACGAAGCCAACCGAGGGCGGGTGGCTCAACAAATGCGAGAGGCTACGCGGGCTCTCGAGGAGATCGCACGAAATTTGGTGACGGCCGACGAAGGGTTGAAGACTGCTCAGCACGACCACGACCAAGTCGCTCGCAATGTTTCGGAGCTGGAAAAACGAATCACCGAAGCGCAACGCGAAGTCGAAATCGCGGACGCGAAAGTTTGCGAGACTCGCCGAGTGCTGGAGCGACGCCGCGAAGAAATTGGATCACTGAAGATTCGGTTGCAGGGGATCACCGAGCGGGCTCGCGTGCTGGAAGAGCTTCAGCAAAAACAAGAAGGTGTCAGCGGCGGCGTTCGCGAAGTGCTGCGGATGAGCAACGCTCAACTGAAAAAAGATCTGGTCGGAATCGTCGCGGATTGTTTCGTGGTCGATCGGCAAGTCGCTCCGCTGATCGATGCGGCACTTGGGCCTCGCAGCCAATACGTCATCGTCCGCGGTGGCTCAGTCAGCGATGCGATCAGTCGCGGTGAGATCAAGATTGGCACGCGAGTCGGGATCATCCGACTGGATGAGCTGCCCAACCGACGGCCCGGTGACAAGATCCGTTTGGACGGTTTGGCCGGCGTGATTGGTCGCGCTGACAAAATGATTGATTGCGAGGTCGAACTGGAACCGCTGGTTCGTCACCTGCTCGGCAACACTTGGTTGGTCGACACGTTGGCCACCGCGATCGGATTGCGAAAGCTGTCTTCGGCCGGTTTGCGTTTCGTGACCGCGTCGGGTGACTTGCTGGACAACGATGGATCCAGTGTGGTGGGGCCTCCCGGTGGTGAAACCGGTTTGGTCAGCCGTCGTAGTGAGCTGGCGGCGGCAAAGTCCGAGATGCAGCACTACAGCTATCAAATTGCCGAAGCCGAAAAAGAAGTTGGCCGTCTGACGGGAGTCGTCGATAGCGAAGCCGCGGAGCTTGGTCGTCATGAACAGGCCATGCGGAACTGGATCACGGAACACGCGGCTGCCGAAGCGAAATTGCATCACGTCGCCGAGCGTTTGTCCGCTCGTCAGGCAACCGTCGACGAACTGAAACGATCTTCGGCGTCGCACACTGAGTTGCTCGCGACGGCTGAGCAGCAAGACGGTGAGCTGGCCCGTTCGATCCAGGATGGCAAGCAAGAAATTGAGACGCTGGAAACTCAGCGAAGCGAAGTCGATCAACAATTGACGGTGGCTTCGGAGCAGCTTCGCGAGGTGCAATCCGAAGCGATGAGCATCTCGGTTGAGGCGGCTCGCAGCGAACAGCGAGTCGAATCGTTGACCATCGCCGCCGATGTGGCTCGTCGCGATCAAAGTCAGCGGGAAGCGGCCAACCAAGAAGTTCGCGACGCGATGACTCGAACGCGAGAACGGATCACCGAGATCGAAACGAGAATCTTGGACGCGGACAATCGGTTGGCGGAATTGATGATCGCGATGGAAGCGGCTGATTCAAAACTCCAGATTCTGGCAGCCGAAGCCAACCAGGAACGCGAAGCAACACGCCGCGTCCAATCCGAATCGCAAGCGGCTATCAAAGCCGTTGCCAAAGCGACCGAAACCGTCGCGACAATCAGTTCGGCTCGCGATGCTGCGGAACTTAAGCAAGCCACGCTGGCGGATCGGATCGCCGAGGATTACCAGATCGACCTCCGAAACGACGAGCCTCCTGAAGAATTGGCCGAAATCGAAGACCGGTCTTCGGTCGATCAAGAGATCAGCCAGCTTCGGGGCCAGGTGCAAAATGTTGGCTCGGTCAACATGGAAGCTTTGGAGGAACTCAACGAGCTTCAGGTTCGCTACGACGAACTGCACGGTCAGTATCAAGACTTGACCGCTGCGAAAGACTCGCTTCAGCGCGTGATCGCTCGCATCAACGCGGATTCGCGGCGGTTGTTCTTGGACACGCTCGAAGCCATCCGAATCAACTTCCAAAAGCTGTATCGAAAATCGTTTGGCGGTGGTCACGCCGATTTGATATTGGAAGAGTCCGACGATCCGTTGGAAGCCGGTGTCGAGATCGTTGCCACGCCGCCTGGAAAGCCAAGTTTCAGCAACTCGTTGTTGTCGGGTGGTGAAAAAGCGTTGACGGCGGTTGCGTTGTTGATGTCGATCTTCCAGTATCGCCCCAGCCCGTTCTGCGTGCTGGACGAAGTGGACGCCCCGTTTGACGAAGCCAACATCGGCCGATTCGTGACCGTGTTGACGGAGTTCTTGGATCAGTCCAAGTTCATTGTTGTGACGCACAGCAAAAAAACGATGACCGCGGCGACAACGTTGTACGGTGTCACGATGCAAGAGTCCGGGGTCAGCAAACAAGTCTCGATCCGGTTTGAAGATGTCAGCGAAGACGGACAAATCAACGCCGCGTAAACGAGACTTTCTGCTTGCGATGGGTGCATTGCCCGGCAAACTGCCGCTGCATCTTCGCGTGCACCGGCCTCGCTGGGCACGTTCGCGGTCCAAGATTGGAAACGTCCCCGGCGATTTGTCGAGCGATGTTTCGACGAAAAAAAAGGACGCCGTCCCCAGTCACATTCGCGTGATCCAGTACGACGGACGGACGCACCGGAACGAAGTGGTCGACTCGATCGAAAGTGTTGACACCGCCGATCCAAATGTGGTGACCTGGATCGATCTGCACGGCATCCGTGACATGGAAGTGCTTCGCTCGCTTGGGCAACGATTCGGTTTGCACCCGTTGGCTTTGGAAGACGTGGTCCAAATGGATCAGCATGCCAAGCTGGAACGCTATGGCGAGACATTGTTCTTCATCGCCCGCATGCCGGTCGGCGACGATGGTTTCCGAACCGAACAAGTCAGCATGTTCCTGGTCGGCAACACCGTCATCACAATCCAAGAACACGTCGGCGATTGCCTCGATCCTGTCCGCGACCGAATCTCCCGGGCGAGGGGACGCATCCGAGACCGCGGGGCAGACTATTTGGTTTATGCGATCATCGACGCAATCATTGACGGCTATTTTCCGGTCATCGAACGCTACGAGCGTCATCTGTCCGAAATGGCTGAGTTGTTGCAGGACAAAGACAACGACAACTTGCCAATGCATCTGCACCACATCCGTGCGGATCTTCTGTCGATTCGCAAAACGGTCCAGCAACACCGTGACGCACTTCGGCTTTTGTTGAGGGAAGGTGAAAGCATTCTCGGTGACGACACCCGTTTGTATCTTCGCGATTGCCAGGACCACATTGGGCAGTTGATGGAAGCCGCGGACACCGACCGCGAGACCTGCGGCGAATTACGGGAGTTGTATTTCGCTTTGCTCGGGCAAAAAAATAATGATGTGATGAAAGTGTTAACGATCATCGCGACACTGTTCATCCCGATGAGTTTCGTCGCTGGGATCTATGGGATGAACTTTGATCAGAAGGCATCGCCATTGAACATGCCCGAACTGGAATGGAGTTTTGGCTACCCGTTCGCTCTTTCAGTGATGATGGTTCTGGCATTGAGTCTGCTGTACTTCTTGTACCGCAAGGGTTGGTTGAGCTAGCGAAGTCGGGTTGATCGAGTGACCCAGGCGTCACCGATTGCACGCGAAATAGTACGGAATTCGCGTCTCCGGAACGTTTGGACGTTAGGTGGTGAGACGGTCCGTCGGGGCGTAGAATCTGGGCCCACTGACTCGACCTGTCTCCCCGTTATCCCCGGTGCGATCTCATCATGACATCTGGTTCCAACCCTGCTTCGTCCCCTTCCCTGTCCGTCGACGAAGCCTTGGCCGCGATCGATCAAGCTTGCCAAGAAAAGAAGCTGACCGCCGGAGCCGTGGAAAACATTCGATCTTGGTTGACCGAAGATCGATATCGCAACTACCGCGACCAAACGCTGCAACACATCGCCGACGGCATGTGGCAAAAGCTGGACGACGTTTTCTGGACGATCATTCCGTTCGGCACCGGTGGACGCCGCGGTCGGATGTACGAAATTGGATCGAACGCAATCAACGACCGAACGATCGGTGAGAGCGCTCAAGGACTGGCCGACTACGTCGTTCAATACCACGGCGGTGCCAAGCAACTGTCGTGTGCGATCGCTTACGACACGCGGCACAAATCTCGTCACTTTACCGAGCTCTGTGCCGGCATCATGGTCGCGGCCGGGTTCAAGGTTTATTTGCTGGACGATTACCGAGCGACGCCTCAGTTGTCGTTCGCAGTGCGTCATTTGAATTGCGATTGCGGCATCATGGTGACGGCCAGCCACAACCCGCCAAGCGACAACGCGGTGAAGGTGTACTGGTCAACGGGCGGTCAAGTTTTGCCACCACACGACAAAGCGATCATCGACGGCGTGATGAGCTGCCAAGAAATTCGTGCGACTCCTTTCGCGGAAGCGATGGCCGACGGACGCATCGAAGTCGTCACAGAACAGATCGATGCGGCCTTCATTGACGCCGCGTCACAGTGTGCTTTTGAAGGTTCACGGGATGTCAAAATCCTTTACTCTCCACTGCACGGCGTCGGCGAAGAAGCCGTCATTCCGTTGATGCGGCGAGACGGCTTCACTCAACTTGATGTCTACGAAGGTCATCGCGAAAAGAGTGGTGACTTTCCGAACGTTCCCGGGCATGTGTCCAACCCTGAAAACTCAGCCGTCTTCGAAGCTCCCATCGAAACGGCTCGTGCCGGTGGGTACGACCTGGTTCTCGCAACCGATCCCGACTGCGATCGTTTGGGAGTGGCTGCTCCGTTGACCACCGATTCCAGTGGCGAATGGGGAACCTTCACAGGCAACCAAATTGCTGCGTTGTTGGCCGACTACGTGCTGGAGCAAACGGTGAAGTCGGGCAAGCTGACCGATCGTTCTTACGTCATCAAGACTTTGGTCACCACCGAATTAGTACGCCGCATCGCTGAGTCGCACGGGGCACGCTGCGTCGGTGATTTGTTGGTCGGGTACAAGTACATCGCCGAGGCGATGGATCGCGAAGGCCCCGAAGATTTCGTCTACGGTTGCGAAGAGTCGCATGGTTATCTCGTTGGCACTTACGCTCGAGACAAAGACGGCGCGGTCGCTTGCATGTTGATGGGTGAGCTGGCGGCGAAGTTGAAAGCCGAGGGCAAGTCGATGCACGAGTACATGGCTGACTTGTACCGCAAGCATGGCATGCACCGTGAAAATCTGATCAACGTTTTCATGGAAGGCAGCGAAGGGATGGCCGCGATGCAGAGCTTGATGAAAGCTTTCCGCGCAGAACCACCAAAGTCGCTCGGCGGAATCGCGGTTGCCCAAGTGCGTGACTACGGCAGTGCAACCATCTTGAACGTTGCCGACGGTTCCACATCGCCGTTGGAAGGCCCAAGTGGAAACCTGGTCATCATGGACCTGGAAATGTCCGGCAACTACGTCGCTGTCCGTCCCAGTGGCACCGAACCCAAGGTGAAGTTCTACGTCTTCACTCGCTTGGAAGCCGCCGAGTCGCAGGACGCGAGAGACGCGGACATCAAGTTGTCTGATCGCTTGCGTGCGATCGAAGAAGATGTTCGCGATTTCGCTCGGCTGCATTCCTGAGACGCATCGAACTCTTGAGGCTCGTTGAGTCGTCTCAGCGGTTGAGCGAGTAGAGAATCAATCCGGCCAAGATTCGGGCGGCGTCGGTGGTGTTGTAGCCCGGGCATTGCACCGAGTTTTGTGACTCGAGTGCACAGCTGAGATCGAGCGGTGAGTAATACACCGCCGCTTGATCGTCGACTTGCAGCAAATCGACAATCGGCGTCGATCGCACGCGACTGATTTTGAGCGTTTGATTCTTTTGACGCTCGCCAGTTTGGTTGGAACGTCGGACGGTGACATCGCTCAAGTCATAGCCGCCGTAGCGAGTTGTCCAGGCAGGATGTTCCTTCGCCATGGGCTCGAATGACTCGCCTGAGAACAGATCGGCGAGTTGAGAGCGGATGGATGTGCCGAATGCTTCGCTGCCGCAAATGGGGCTGGCGATGATGATACCGCCTCGCGAGGCGAACGCTCGCAGGGCATCTTTTTCGGATGGTTTCAGGTCGACCGCGGTTTGACCGTGCAGATACAGCACGCCAACGCGGGCCAACGATTCCTCGGTCAGGTCAATCGGATCGTTCACCGCGATGACTTCGATCGCCAACTTTTCGCGGATCAGCGTGGCTGCGTTGGGGAGGGCTCGAAGAACTTGTTTTTCACCAGCCCCAAGGGCACCGACTGCGATCGGGATGGCTCCGCGTGTCGGCGGAGGTGCGGTCGAACCATCCACGATCGATGCCGCGTCTAGCTTGTTCTTCAGTTCGCGGCCGGTCGCGTACGCAATGATATTCTCGCCGATCGAAATCCCCGCTTCAATTTGAGGCCGAAGGGCGGCCGGCATGTCGCCGTTGCGAAGAAGCGGTCCACCGTGTTTCCATCGGCAAGACAAACTACGAGGTGAATAGAACACCGGGGTTCGGCAGCAAGCACCCACACCATAAACCCAGAAATCCGGGCCGATCGCGGTGGGATCAACCGGACGCTCGGCGAACCAAACCGGATGGGACGGTGGCAGACGTTCGAGTTGGCTGGCGGGAAACCATCGCTGGCTCAGGTCGATCACGCTGGCTTGAAAACCAGACGCGTCACCGCACCCGTCTCCGCCGATAGCATCGAACAAGATCGTTCCACCCTGATCGATGTATTGCTTCAGCGTATCGACCAGTTCGTTGCTGAATTGAATTCGTTGCGAACCGCGAATCACGATCACGGGAACTCGCAGCAGATCCGCGACGGTTGCACCTTCCGCCTGAATCGTTTGCCAAGTCAACTCTTGCGACCAATCACGTTCGACGTGTCGAACCAATTGCTTCAGTGAAGTTGAAAACGGAAGTGACGCAGTGTTGTTCGCACCGAGCGTTCGAAGCGATGGATGGTCGAGTTGCCCGACAACGACTTGTCGTTTTCCTTTGGAGAGAAACAGCAATGCAAACGATGTGGCGACATCGCGTTTGCTTTCAGCGGGACCTGAACCGATCCAGAACCCACGAAACGCATCTTGCAGACTCACCAAATGCTCGGCGCCCTCGCGATACCAATCGTGTCCGCCGATCAAACGGCGGCCCGACAGCCGTCCGACTCGTTCGATGGCGTAGAGGTAGTAGAAATCGCTCGACAGTGCGCTTCCCGGATTGGTCTCGACGGTGAAAATTCGGGTGAGGAACTCAAAGCCTTTTTCAATCGCGGGATCGTCGGTTTGTTCATCGCAGCACCGCAGTGTTTTTTGGTCGGTGTCGAGCGTGCTCAGGGCGTCTTGAGCGATCAGCAGCGATCCGATCCCGGCGCACGTCATGCTGCCGGTTGGATCGATTGACCTGTACGGCCAACCTCCACGTTGCAACTGTAGATTGCGCCAATAGGCTTGGGCTCGCTGGAACACGACGGGATCCACTTCGACACCTCGGTTGACCGCTTCCCCGAGAGCCAGCAACGCGAATTGACTGTTGGAAGGATCGCCGCCACCTTCTTTGTCGCCGTAGTCCCACGCACCCGGGTTTCTCGAATTGGCGGTTTTTTGATTCGCGGTCATCCACGCGACGTTGCGACGGATTCGTGGCAGATCTTCCAAGGCACCGACGTGGCAGAATACCAGCGTTTGCAAACTGACGGCGTATGTCTGCGTCGGTTCGTACCGTCGAAGGTAGTTGAGGGCTCGGACCATGTCGGGATCGTTGCGAGACACGCCCGCGTTCAGCCAAGCGAGTGTGCAAAGCGATGACAGGCCACACGATTGGCCCGGAAACTCATCCCAACCTCCCCGGTCGGTTTGTGACTTGCGAAGGTATTCGACCCCGCGATCGATCGCACGCTGAACCGTGGGAGCATCGATGCGTCCGCGGTTGTCTTGCGCGGTGCATTGCTGGGCTGTGTTTGCCAGCAAACTGAGGGTGCAGAGCACGGCGATGATGGCACACCGATATCGCTTGCTTGTCCCAAGGCGTAAACTGCGAAGACTCCCGCACGCGAGTTTTCGGCCGGATTGGTTTGGATCCATGACGTCGTCATCGTGAGCCGTGCGGTGGAAACCCGTGCGACTCGAAACATTGCGATTTGGACTGTGATTCATGGCTGATCCTTCGGTTCCGACCCCTCCACCGATGAACCCCGCCGCAGGGAATGCGAGTTCGGGTGATGCGTCCAAGCCCCGCAACTTGGCAGATGTGTTGCGAGAGTTCTCGGAGCACCAAAAGAAGATGCGGGAAGAGTTGGCGAAGGTCATTGTGGGCCAATCGGACACGATCGAACAGTTGTTAGCGGCCATCTTTACTCGCGGTCACTGTTTACTCGAGGGTGTACCGGGGTTGGCCAAGACTTTGATGGTCAGCACGCTCGCGAATATTCTGGATGTTTCGTTCAAACGGGTTCAATTCACGCCCGACTTGATGCCATCGGACATCACCGGGACACAGGTGATGGAAGAGGACGAATCGGGGCGGCGAAGTTTTCGGTTCGTCGAAGGTCCGATTTTCGCCAATATTTTGCTGGCGGACGAGATCAACCGAACGCCGCCGAAGACACAAGCGGCGTTGCTCGAAGCGATGCAGGAACGTCAGGTGTCCGTCGGGCGAGAGACTCACACATTGCCCGAGCCGTTTTTTACGATCGCGACCCAGAACCCGGTTGAGCAAGAGGGCACGTACCCGCTGCCCGAGGCCCAACTCGATCGATTCATGTTCAACATCAAAATCGACTATCCGTCGGCGGAGGAAGAAGAAAAGATTTTGACCGCGACGACGCGAGGCGAATCCGCGACCGTCAACAAAATTTTATCCGCTCGAGCGATCCTGAATTGCCAGAAATTGGTCAGCAGCATCGCGGCGGGGCCTTTGGTCATTCGATACGCGGCTCAATTGGTGCGAGCGACTCGTCCTTCGGATGAATCGGCGCCAGAGTATGTTCGAGAATTGGTCGATTGGGGGGCGGGCCCACGTGCGGGCCAGAACTTGATCGCCGGTGGCAAAGCGATCGCGGCGATGAACGGCCGGTTCAGCGTCGAGCCCGGTGACATTCAAAAAATCGCATTGCCGGTGCTGCGGCACCGCATTGCGACCAACTTCCAAGCCCAAGCCGAGGGGATGAACACGGATTCTGTGATTCAGCGGCTATTGAAGGACATCCCAATTCCAGAACCGGCTAAAATGGAACGCTCCAAGTGACGAGGTTCCTTGCGGCGTGAGCGTCGACTCGGCGATCGCGTCACTCCCGCCAGATGCCAGCCCGCCAAATCTCGCCCATGCCGTATCGCTCACAAAACCTTTCTGCACGTTCCAACGCATGCTCTTCGATGATGAGTGTTCGGCGTGGGACATCGCGTTTGCTGACTTCGTTCTTGATGTTGGGAGTCCTGTTGTCGGCGACTTCCTGGGCGGAAGACGAATCAGTCCAACGCGAGTTCTTTGAGAACCGCATTCGCCCTTTGCTCAGCGAACATTGCTACGAGTGCCATGGTTCGGATGTCGATGAGCGGCAAGGCAGTCTGCGTCTCGACCATGGTTCATTTTTGCTGAGCGGTGGGGATTCGGGCCCAGCTCTGATCGCGGGCGAAGTCGATGACAGTCTGTTGATCGAAGCGGTCCGGTTTGAATCGTATGAGATGCCGCCATCCGGCAAACTGTCAGACGAAGACATCGGCGCCTTGGAAAAGTGGATCGCCGAAGGGGCCTATTGGCCAGAAGAACCTTTGCCCGAAGGAGCCGAAGGCGAAGCCAAGTCGTTTGACTTGGAAGATCGGCGAGAAACCCATTGGGCTTGGCAGCCGGTCCGAGACAGCGTTCCACCGGCGGTCACCAATCCAGCTTGGTCGCGTGACTCAATCGATCAATTCATCTTGGCTGGTTTGGAAGACGCAGGGCTATCGCCCGCGAATCCGGCCGATCGCAAAACGTTGGTGCGTCGGCTGACGTTCGCATTGACGGGTTTGCCGCCGACGCCGAAAGAGGTCGCCAACTTTGAAAACAATTCGCGTCCAGACGCGATGCATCGGTTGTTGGATCGCTTGATCGCTTCACCTGAGTTCGGAAATCGTTGGGGACGTCATTGGTTGGACTTGGTTCGCTACGCCGAATCCCGTGGGCACGAGTTCGACGCCGATATCCCCAACGCGGACCAGTACCGCGACTATGTCGTGCGAGGTCTCAACTCGGACGTGCCCTATGACCAGTGGGTGCGAGAGCACATCGCTGGCGATTTGATGACTCAGCCGCGGATGAGTTACCAAGGTCGTGAAGGCGGGGCTCCGTTCAATGAATCTGTTTTGGGAACGGGGTTTTGGCACCTGGGCGAATGGGTTCACTCACCCGTGGATATCCGCAAGGATGAATCGGACCGCATCGACAACATGATCGATGTGATGTCGAAAACATTCCAGGGAGTCACGGTCGCGTGTGCCCGATGTCATGACCATAAGTTCGATGCGATCTCGACGGCTGACTATTACTCGTTGTCTGGTTTTCTGCAGAGTAGCGACTACGCCGAAATTCGATTCGACACGATCGAGCACAATCGCCGAGTGGCCGCTGAAATTCAGGAACTCGACGAGACCTATCGCGAAAAGTTTGAGTCGACATTTGCCGATCTATATCGCGAGGTTGAGCAGGGCGACGAGGATTGTGCTTGGCCCGATTCCATCGTGACTTCGTTTGATCAACTCGGTGCGCAAGACTTCCGGCAGAACGGATTTGTCTTTGGTGCCGAGCCTTTGCGATCGGGTGAGCCGCAATTGATCGAGCCGCGCGAATCTGAGTCCGATGATTCGGAAAGCACCGCCAATCAGTTGGTCACGCTGACTAAGAATACTGTCGCGAAAAATGATGAGGCTTGGAACGGATTGCAGTCGGTGCGATCCAAAGCCACCAACGCTCGTGGAAAGTTGCGTGGCTACCCGCGCGCGGGTCGAACGCTTCGTTTACCGACCTTCGAACTGACTGAGCCGATCGTTTCCATTCGCATTCGCGGCACGGGCAACGTTTTCGCGTGTGTTGATTCGCATCGTTTGGTCGATGGTCCGTTGCACGGCGAAACGATTGTGAAGTTCAAGGAGGTCGACGGTTGGGTTCAGATGAATTTGGGCCGGTACCTTGGTCACCGTCTGCATTTTGAATTCACGCCTGCGGAAAACCAAAACATTGAAATCCTGTGCGTTGCGCAGTCATCGAAGAAAAACGTCGGTAAGACGCGAAAGGAAATTCAGGGTCGATTGGATGCGAAAGCGGAGCAAGTCGCTTCCTTGGAAGCCGCGATTCGTGACAAAGTCGCGGCGGATGAATCACTTCGCTCGGAAATGAAAGCTTGGCAATCCGAATGGTTTTCGAAGCGTCAGCAATTGGTGTCTCAGATTCGGAAACGATCTCGTTTGGCGATCGGCATGATCGACGGAAACGGTGAGGACGCCGCGATTCTGATTCGTGGCAATTCATCCAGCGAAGGTGACATTGAGCCTCGGCATTTCTTGACCGCGATCACGGGTGGAGAACGCATTGGCGATGAGACGGGAAGCGGACGTTTGGAACTCGCCGACCAGATCAACGACCCGCACAACCCGCTGACGTCTCGTGTGATCACCAATCGTTTGTGGCATCATTTGTTGGGCCGCGGAATTGTGCCGACGACAGACGATTTTGGTGTGCTGGGGATGCGTCCAACTCACCCCGAATTACTCGACCACCTTGCGACCGATTTCGACCGGCATGGTCGGCATCTCAAGTGGATGATTCGGCGGATTGCGTTGACAAGCACCTATCAAATGTCGATGCAAAGTGTTTCCGACGAGATGGCTTCGCGTGCAGCATCGGTTGATCCGAAGAACGAATTGCTGCACCAAAGCAATTTGCATCGACTCGAAGGGGAGGTCATCCGCGATAGTTTGCTTGCCGTCTCTGGCCAACTCGACCGATCACTGGAAGGTGTTTCGGTGCCCGTTCACTTGACGTCCTTCATGAACGGTCGAGGGCGACCCGCGAAGAGTGGTCCTTTGGATGGGAATCGTCGTCGGTCGATTTACTCGGCGGTTCGTCGGAACTTTTTATCGCCGATGATGAGCGTGTTTGACACGCCCAATCCGTTCAGCACCATGGGCCGCCGGAATGCGTCCAATGTTCCGGCGCAAGCGTTGGTGATGCTCAATGATCCGTTGGTGCGGAAGCAGTCGCGATTCTTCGCCGAACGAGCGATGCGAGAAGTGCCCCTGAATCTGTCATCGGGATCCGGCGAATCGGCTCCTTCGGCAAGTGACTCCGCCGTCGATCAACGCATTGACTGGATGTTTTGGACCGCGTTGGGCCGTTCGGCGACAGATGCGGAGCTAAATTCCATTCGCGAATATGTTCAGGCATCCAGTGCGGCTTCGGGAACAACTGTGGAAGATGTCTCGTTGTGGGCCAACGTGGCCCATGCCATCGTCAACACCAAAGAATTTGTGTTTGTGCCATGAGCGGACTTTCAACTTTCGGTCATCCGGCCATCAGTCGTCGCCAGATGTTGGCCCAAACCTCGATGGGGTTTGGCGGGGTGGCGTTGGCTGGGCTCATGAATGAAGCCGCCGCGGATCACGCGGGTCATGGCGTTCATCATCCTGCCAAAGCGAAGAATGTCATCTTCCTTTACATGGATGGTGGACCGTCGCAAATCGATACGTTTGATCCCAAACCACTGCTCACGAAAATGGACGGCCGCGACCCGGGCGACTTGTTTCGCGTTGAGCCAACTCAGTTCAACAACAACGGCAAGGTTCTTGGCAGCCCGTGGAAGTTCAAGCAGCACGGCGAAAGCGGTATCCCCGTCAGCAGTTTGTTTCCGCACGTTGCCGAGTGCGTTGACGAGCTGGCGGTGATTCGTTCGATGGTGTCAGAGTTTTCCGAGCACACTTTCGCGAACTACTTTTTGCACACGGGAAGTGGGTTGCAGGGGCGTCCCAGCATGGGCGCGTGGGTGAACTACGGTCTTGGCTCGGAGTGTGACAACCTGCCTGGCTTCGTGGCTTTGAATGGAGGCTTGATTCCTCCCGGTGGACTGGATTGTTTCGGCAGCGGTTTCTTGCCAGCGACCTATCAGGGATCAGTTTTCCAGCCGCACGGCACCGCGGTCGCAAATATTAAATCACCCGAGCCGGATATCGGACGCCAACGGGCTCACCTTGATTTGATCGGCAAGTTGGACTCAGAAGCCATGCGACGCGGGCTTCGGCACGATGCGGTGGAATCCGCGATTGCGAACTACGAGTTGGCTTTTCAAATGCAAGCGGCGGTTCCGGACTTGATGTCAATCAAGGATGAACCGGAACACATCCGCAAACTGTATGGACTTGATTCTAAGAACAAGGGAACTCAAATCTATGCGGCCGAGTGTTTGATCGCTCGACGTTTGGTCGAACGCGGCGTGCGCTTCATCGAGTTGACTTGCCCTCAAGTGGGCAGCGATCGATGGGACCAGCACAACAATTTGAAGGAAGGCCACGAGAGAAACGCTTTGGCCGTGGATCAGCCAATTGCGGGATTGCTGAAAGATCTGCGTCAACGCGGAATGCTGGACGAAACACTGGTCGTTTGGGCGGGTGAATTTGGTCGAACCCCGTTCGCTCAGGGTTCCAATGGCCGCGATCACAACCCTTTCGGTTTCTCGATTTGGATGGCGGGCGGCGGGATTCGGCCGGGGATCACGTACGGCGCGACGGACGAATTTGGCTACAAAGCGGTTGAGAATCGCACCGAAATTCATGATTTGCATGCCACGATGCTGCATTTGATGGGAGTCGATCACACACGGTCGACGTTCCGATTTGGTGGCCGCGATATGCGACTGACGGATGTGAAAGGTCATTTGATCGACGCCGTCATTCAGGGCTGAGTCGGGGAGAAGCGGGACCGACGCTCTTGCGGTGACTTTGTGTCCAGCGTTAGTGTTTCGGCGAAGGCCAGATGCTCTACAATTTGCATTGCCTTGCTTTTCTCCTCTTTTCTGCTGTCGCACAACGCAATCTGTGTCTGATCCTCTGGATGATGCCGAGACACCTTCCGGCCCGAACGCTTCCGTTCAAACAGGTCGGGCGTTGGATGCTGCGCCGAAGTGGTCCGAGCAACTGCAGCAGCGGTTTGGGTTGAGCCTGCAGCCGGATTTGGTTTCATGGTTTGACCACGAAGTTTGGCGGACGCCCGGGAACGGTGAGTTCGTCGTTGCCGTTTCGCCGGAAACGCTGCTCAAGCCGATTCCGGATCCCGTTTGGCCACCATTGATGCCGCCCAACTTTCTACCGCTGGTCGGAAGCCACGCGGGCGATTGGTTGTGTTTGCGACTGGCGGATGGCGAGAACTCGGCGTCAGGCGTCACTTACGACTTGTGCCATTGGTACCACGGCGGCGGTGATTGGTTGCCATGGGGAAGTTCCTTGGCCGAGGCGTTGTTGTTTGATCAGATTTTGCCGTTCCTTCCCGCGAGCGATCAGCGTCATGCGATCCCCTCGCCGATGGACAGTGGTCGACCGACTCAGCCCGGAGCGAACGCTTGGCAAGATTGGATGACTCGTTGGTTGCCCGATTCCGTTCGGCTGATCGCGGAAGAACAGAGTTGGCGATTGGGTGGGACCGATTGGATCGACCGATTGGTCGATGCGGGCGTTTGCAACGTTGCGATTGCTTGCCAGTTGGTGATCGATGCTTTGAGCAACGAGCTGAACCGTCGTCTGATGCCGGCGGACGCGAACCGAATGGGCATCGCGTGGAACGACATCATGCGTTGGGGGTTCGACTTGCGATCGTTGCCCGCCGACATTGCGAATCGATTGCGAGACGAAGGTGTCGCACAGGCGGAGGCGATGGATCCCGCTCAGCAGGATTGGCAGCGGATCGAAGACCTGTGCGAACGAGCTCACGCCTTGGCCCCCGAGTTGGCTTGGGCAGCTGAGTTGTTGGGCTATTGCCGTCTGCAGAGAGGTGATTCTGTCGGAGCGACGGTCGCATTTCTGAAATCGATGCGATGCAGCGTGTTCACTGACCAAAGCGTGCGGCTGCGGACCCACTGGGCAACGTCCGGATCCGATGGAATGGCCAAGTTTGGTGCTTATTGGTTGTGCCGGGAAAACAATTCACAGCCGGAATCTTGGGATCACTTGCTCTGCGAAAACGGCGGGAACTTGCTCGCCGTTGCCAATGCGGTGCCCGCGTCGATCTCAATGGCGGAGTACCTGGATTGTTTACAAAATCGAGACGGTGGTTCGGTTCGAAGTCGTTTGACAACTTTCTTCTTGGACCGAGCTGGCCAATGTGCCGGAAACGGTGCCAATGCCGAAGCGGTTCGATGTCTTTACGCGGCTGGTTGGGACCTGGGAACGGAACCAATGACGCTGTACGCAGATCTACTCGGGCGATTGGTTGATGCGACTCAGGCCGCCGGGTGGACATCGCATGAGATTCTCGCTCGGATGCACCGAGATTGCTTCCGCAAGCGTTATGGCATTTGATTCGCCTGCCCTCGTTGATTGAGAGGATTGGCAATTAGGATGAGTGCTGCGAACGCAGATGCGGACGAATGATTTTTCACTCCAACAATCCTTTCCAAACAGATTCATGAGCCAGTCCAACTCAGACGACTCGTCCGCCGCAAATGACGCTCAAGCAGTCGGTGTTGGCCAAGACGATGTGCAAAAGAACATTGTTTGGCACACCCACACGGTTTCTCGCGAAGACCGCGAAACCAAATTGGGACAACGCGGCGTTGTGGTTTGGTTCACGGGATTGAGTGGGTGCGGCAAAAGCACGATCGCGAATGAGCTGGATCGCCTGCTAATTGATCGTGGTGCCACGTGCACGCTGCTCGACGGCGACAATGTGCGGCATGGTTTGTGTGCTCCACCGTCCGTTTTGCAAGAAGAGCACGGCGAAGAATTCGCGGGACGCTTTGGGCTGGGGTTTGGCCCGATCGATCGCGAAGAAAACATTCGACGGATTGGGGCTGTGACCGAGCTATTCGCGTCGGCCGGCGTGATCACCTTGGCTGCGTTTGTCAGTCCTTACCAACGAGATCGGGATCGTGTGAGAAAAACGATCGAGAGCAGCGGTCGGGCGGGCGATTTCCTGGAGGTGTTCGTCGACACGCCGCTGGAAATCTGCAAGCAGCGTGATCCGAAGGGGCTGTATCAAAAAGCGATCGCGGGCGAGATCAAAAATTTCACCGGAATCAGCGATCCTTACGATGTGCCGCCCTCGCCTGAGATTCACTTGAAGTGGCGAGAAGGCCAGACGCCTCATGACCAGGCCTCGGAAATCATTCGTGAAATGGAGAATCGAGGCGTTCTCGGACCCGCGAAGGGGTGAAAATACCAGCCGAATCGAACCATTCTCGTGGTCAATGCTTAACGACTTGATTCTCGATTGGGCGGTGATGCATTAGACTGCGACCGCACGTGAATCCTCTCGGCAATCTCTTTCGGCAATCGCCCCACGGTTTGATCCCAGTCATGCTCGGCCCCGTTTTTCAACGCGAAGCATCTGTCGTTCCCAAGCGACCGGCGACCTACGTCACTCGCGGTGTCTATCTGATGGCACTGTTCCTGCTGCTCTGCACGGGATATTTGGTGCTGGACGGTTCACGATCTTTGGCGGCAAACGCAGACGCGGCCAAATTTGGCGGGTGGATGTTTCGATTGCTCGCGCCGCTGCAGCTGGTGATTCTGTCGGCTCTTGCCGCGGTGGGAGCGGCCAGCAGTGTGGCTCAGGAGAAAGATCGCCGGACCCTGATTTTGATGCTGATGACGCGTCTTTCAGGCTTCGAAATCGTTGGCGGAAAAGCAGCAGCGACCCTTCTCTCGCCTTTTGCTTTGTGCGTCATTTCACTGCCTCTGTTTTTGACACTGCCCTTGCTCGGCGGAGTCGCCCCAGGCCAAGTCTTGGCGGTTTTCGCTGTCACGCTGGTCAGTGTGGTTGTGTCCGCGGCGGTCGGAACCGTGGTCGCTTTGTGGCGAGAGAAAACGTTCCAGTCGATCGCTTTGACGGTTTTGGTGCTGCTGCTGTTGGTGGCTGCGGGTGAGATCGCGGCTTCATTGAGCGGCGATGATTCCAAGTGGGCAATGGCGATCAGTGCTCCGCGAGCGTTGCTGGCAGCGACGAACGCAGACGCAGGATGGTCAGCGTTCCTGAGTGATGGCGGCGGATTGTTCGTGCTGGTTGGCAGCGTCTTGTCGGCGGTGATCTTAGGAATCGGAATCGCGAAAGTTCGTGTGTGGAATCCATCACGCGAAGTTCGCATGAAAGCTCCCGAAGCAGAAACAAGCGAAGAGTTCGCCAGCGAAGAATTTCAACGCGATCGCGACAAGGATCCTGAATCTTGGAAGGTCCGACAACCTCGACCGGTTTGGGACAATCCCATTCTTTGGCGAGAGATCCGAACGTGGGCTTATGGACGCAAAATCATTCTGATTCGAGCGGTTTTCGTCTTGATCTTCGCCATCATCGCCACCGCGATTTACGTGCAAGTGGAAAGTGGCGTGGCGATGGAACCAGCCGGACGCATCGGACGTGCATTGCCTGCGGTGACAATTCCCGTCGCCGTGTTAGGCGTGATCAGTTTGGTTTTGGTCAACGCTCTGGCGGTGAACGCTGTCACCGGTGAGCGAGATGGGCTGGCGCTGGATTTGTTGTTGGTCACGGACCTTCGTCCCAGCGAATTTGTGTTTGGCAAACTTTGGGGTGTCATGTACGCGGCAAAAGAGATGATCGTGTTGCCGATGTTGCTGACGATCTACTTGGGGCTGTCTGGCGTGATGACCATCGAGAACATGGTTTATGCGTTGTTGGGCGGGTTCGCTTTGATCGTGTTCGTTTCCATGTTGGGAATCCACTCGGGGCTGAACTATGTTTCGGGCCGAACGGCGACACTGGCGAGTCTCGGCACTGTGTTCTTCCTGTGTGTCGGCATCGCAATCTGCATGACGATCATGGTCAGCTTCCGCGGAGCCTTCCAGCTTCAGTTGGCACCGTTCTTGGTGATGATCCTGGGTGGTGGGCTGGCTCTATTCGCGGCTCTTGGATGGCGAAACCCATCGTCAGCGATCTTCGCCGCTTCGTTCGCGTTGCCGCTGATTACTTTTTACGCGATCACCCAGTTCCTGCTGCAGACCGATCACTTGTGGGTCGTGTTCAGCTTGCTGGTCGGTTACGGCTTCACAACGGCGGCGATGATGATTCCCGCACTCAGCGAGTTTGACGTGTCGCTCGAACCGGATCGCGGGAACGAGACAACGCGAACAACGGGCGACAGCCCGGAAGCGTTGCCGGGGACCACGAATTGAACGAGCTGTTGTCAAAGTGGCCGATGTTGGCCGCGATGCTCATTCTAATTGTGGCCAGCGGGCTGTTCAGTGGCAGTGAAGCGGCGTTGTTCTCATTGAAAGAACGCGACCGCAAACGGATTGGCCGCAACGGTGCATCGGGTCGTGTGGTAACTCAGTTGTTGGCAGAACCAGATCGATTGTTGGCGGCGATTCTGTTTTGGAATCTGCTGATCAACATGACTTATTTTACATTGGTCGCGATCGTCTCAGCGGATCTTTCGCGTCCCGGAATCTTCACGCTGATTTGTTTGCTCACGATCATTTTCTTCAGCGAGATGCTGCCGAAGAGTTTCGCGGTGATGACGCCGACGCGAATCGCGTTGTCGGTCGGCGTGCCGATGACAATCGCGGTGGGAATTGTCTCGCCAATCTTGCCATTCGTGAAATGGGCTAACGAAGCGGCCGGGCGATTGCTCTGGCCGACGTTCGAGCCCGAGCCCGAGATCGAATTGACGGACATCGAACGCGCGATCGAACTTGGCACCGACGACGCAACCTTGCTTCGGCGAGAGCGATTGGCGCTACGTTCATTGGTGATGATGGCGGAGATCCAAGCGGACGAAATGATGCGTCCTCGAAGCAAGCTGATGATCGTTTCGCCTCCACTGGAGACATCTTTGTTGGCGGAAGGATCGCCTCCCGGTGGCTATCTCATTGTGGCCGATCCTGAAGACAACTCGGGCCAAACCATCTTGGGTTCGATCGCCGTGCGATTATTGCGACCGCAGCAGATCGACGATTTGCCTTCGGCAGTGGAGCAAGTGTTGCATGTGCCTTGGTCGGCAAAGATCGCTCAGGTCTATGACCAGTTGGACGAACAAGACATCAGCATGGCGGTTGTCGTCAATGAGTTTGGCGAAGTGGTTGGTGCACTCACCGTCGATGATATTTTGCGAGGCGTTTTGGCGAGCACGGATCAATTGGACGCCGCAGAAGATCAAATCAAACGATTGGGTGGCAAGCACTACCGAATGCCAGGATCGACGAGTCTTCGGGCCCTCGCGAAAACGTTGGAGATTGACTTGCCCGAAGAACGCACCGCAACCGTGGGCGGGCACATCCAGCGTCACAACGAACGCGTTCCCCGCGCCGGGGACGTGGCTCCGCTGGCCGAGTTTGAATTGGTGGTGACGGAAGAGGACGAAGACGGAATCTGGATCGAAGCTTGGTTGGGCCCTGACACGGAGCGATCATCCACATGATGTTGGCCGTTGGAGTCTTTCTGATTGGATTGATGCTTTCCGCTTTCTTCAGCGGCAGTGAAACCGGTCTTTATCGTGTTTCGCGAACGCGTTTGGTGCTGGATGGACTGAGCGGTTCGTTCGCAGGTCGTGGATTGGTTTGGATGATCAACCATCCGGCGATCTTTGTTGCCACGACTTTGGTTGGAAACAACCTGGCGAACTATCTGACCAGTTTGGCGATCGTGATGTTTGTCGGCGCGTTGATCGGTGGCGGCGAAGCGATTGAATTGGCGGCCACGGTGATGATGACGCCGGTCGTGTTCGTGTTTGGGGAGTTGCTTCCGAAGCATCTGTTCTATCAAGCACCCTATCGATTGCTGCGAGGCACGCGGTGGTTGTTGATGATCGCGACGATCGTTTTCGCACCGATTTCGCTGCTGCTCAGCTTGCTGGGCAACGCACTTCAGAAGTTGACAGGTGAAACCCCTTTCCGTTTGCGATTGTCGATGGCGCGGGGTGATTTGGACCAAGTGCTGCAAGCGGGCCAGGACGCTGGGATTTTGGCCGTGGGTCAGCGTAACCTCGCGCAGAACGTCTTTGACGTTGGCAACGGACCGGCGGTGCAGTTTGGAGTTCGCCCCGAGCGTTTGGCGGTAGTGGATTCGCCGGTCGATTTGGAACTAGCACGTCGCCAGGCTCGCCGGCAGAATCACCCCCTGATTTTGGTGCGACGCAAGGGACGAATCATCGGATTCTATCGCTATGCCGATTTGGTTCACCAAGAGGAACTGCCGGCACCGCTGCCGATCGTCCGCGGTGCATTGACCGATCGGCATTTGGGCGTGCTCTTGCGTTTGTACGACGCTCACAGCGATGTAGCGGTGCTGTACGAACCCAGCGGCAAGATCGGCAGCGTGGTCACTCGCCGGCAATTGTTGCAGCCACTGCTCGGCTGATTCGCGGCCCAAGATGGCTCAAGCGATCTGCCGTAGAACTCCCCAGAAATCACTGGGGAACGCAGGCAAGAAAGAAGCGGATGGGGTGGGATTCGAACCCACGGTAAGGTCTCCCCTACGCTAGTTTTCAAGACTAGAGCCTTCGTCCACTCGGCCACCCATCCGTTCTGGTTTTCTTTATAGAGAAAACCGCGTTCTCAATCCGAATTGACGACTCGGCGAGAACGTTCTACCCTTTCGCGTACCCTTTTGAGGGTAAAGAAGGTGGTTTTGGCCGTTTGTGGCGACCAAAACCGCCCACCACCGTGAAGTTCAGTCCCAGGTGATGAGATGGCTAAGTCTACGCAAACACGCACGAAGCGCAAAGTCCCGTTGTCGATTCACAAGGCCAGCGGGCTTTGGTGCAAGGTACGAAAGGGTAGACGGTACTACTTCGAGCGAGTTGAGGACGATCCCGAGGGCGTCCGATCGCTAGATCAATGGCTTGAAGTTCTGGCCGGTCGAGAGCCCAAGCGAAGCGGTGCGTTCCTCGTGAAGGATGCGTGCAACGAGTGGATGGCTCACAAGCAATCCAAGCTTGATGATGGTGAAATCTCGCAGGACACCTGGAACGAGTATTTCAAGACATGCGAGATGACACTCGCAGCGATCGACAAGGGAACCGAGGTGGCGCGACTTAACCCGAGCGACTTCTCCCGGTTGAGATCGCAGCTCGCAAAACGCTTTGGTCCGGTCGCACTTGGCAAGCACATCGGCCAAGTGCGTTCGCTGTTCGGGTTCGCACTTGATGCCGGGCTGATTGATGTTCCGGTGAAGTTCGGTCCCGGCTTCGTGAAGCCGCCGGCAAAGCGACTTCGCAAGCAGCGTGCGGAGCGAGGCAAGCAGGACTTCGACGCCGATGAGATTCACCGCCTGTTAAAGACCGCCAACCGCAACTGGCGAGCGATGATCCTTTTGGGCACGCAAGCAGGGTTCGGAAATCGCGACGTTGCCGAATTAACCACCAAGGTCATCGACCTGGACGCCGGATGGATGGAATACCCCCGCGCCAAAACGGGGATTCAGCGACGTGTTCCATTGTGGCCGGAAACCGTGGAGGCGTTGCGGGAGGTCATCAAACATCACCCAGGTGGATCCGACACGATGTTTGTCGGTCATCGCGGGCGAGACTTCACCGACGAAAAGCGAACCGGCGGAAATCGGATCACGGGAGCGTTCAAGCCGGTGTTGAAAGCCGCCGGATTCCCCGAGACGGGCCGCGGTTTCTATTGCCTTCGCAGGACGTTCCAAACCCAGGCCGAGGAATGTGGCGACCTGGTGGCCGTGAAGGCGATCATGGGGCACTCGGCAAGCGAAAGCGACATGTCGGCAAGGTATCGCCAAGAGGTCAGCGACAAGCGTTTGAGGCGTGCTGTTGATACCGTCCGTGAGTGGTTGTATGCCGCGGAGGTGAAGCCATGAGTCTTTCCAGGGAAGAGATCTTCGAGACGTCCCAGCGAGCGGCGGCAGTGTTTTCTGGAATCAGTGCTATCCGTCGGGATTCGCAGATTGCATTGTGGTCGATCGAAAACGATGGCGACATCTTCGATGCCAAGGAATCGGCTGCTATGGGAGTCTCAAATTTTGCCTTTGCAATTGTGCTCTCTGACAGACTTCGCGACTCATTGACGCCGGAAGCATTGTTTTTCATTAGCGAGACAATCCAGCGCAGCGATCTTGAACGACCTGCTGTTATCCCCATCGAAAAATCCTGCTGTCTTGAAATGGCAATGCCAGCAGTGATGCAGGCATGGGTTGCGTTTCAATCTCTGTTGTCATCAGAGGGCGGTTTCGAGCTGGCATCAGATAGCTGGAAGGACCCGAGGGCGTTTGATGAGTTGGCCGAACAAATCAAACAGGCGGACGAGCAATCAGCTATCCACGTTCTTCAATTCCTAATTGAGTCCGTGGACGCAGTAGGTTACACGAGCCAAGATTTCGATTTGTTGCATGGCATGGCCAAGCGAGAAGGTGCGGTAGTGGCTGCAGCGATCGAGTCGCCCTATCCAGTCGGCTACCCGTGGGGCGATGTCGAGCTTGCTGAGGACAAATTCCTTTGGGATAACATTCAGAAGGGTGGAAACCGGATGGAAATCTTGTGGGAGAACCAGAAAAAATCCTCCATCAGTCCGAAGAGGATGAAACAGCGTGTGCTTAGATACGCTGTTTTCAATAAGTATGAAAATACACGCAATTTCGATGGCGAACGGCCTATTACTGCCGAGCAAAGGCAGAAGGAATTAGACGCGATCCGGCGCGTTGTCAGAAAAAAACATTCCACACCAAGTCCGGACTAGGTGGAAATCGTTCCGCTTCCAGTTTTAACACTCAAAAGCCGTTCCTAGCTTTGTTCTCGTGACTCACCAACTTCACGAGGACAAACATGCCGAAACGCTTTTACACTCCGCCGGAGTTCGCTGAACTTTTAGGCATCAGGTCAGATAAGGTTTTGACTTGGATTCATCGCGGCGAGTTGGTCGCGATCAACTGCGCATCCGATCCGAATGGAGAACGCCCACGTTGGCGTATCCCAGACGATGAGGCTGGCAAGTTTCTCTTGAGGCGACGGCACAAAGCCAGCAAACCCGACGCTCCTAGGCGGAAGCGACGATCCGCTACCGAGATCGTTTCGCACTTCTGATTCAAACGAATAACGCCCAATGGCTTGTGCGGCCAAAGGGCGTTTTCGGATTCTCAATTCATGCCGGAACGGGACAAAACGACCCGGCACATCAAAGCAACCAGTAGCCGACCAAGGTGGCCAACGTGTCAGACTATTATCATACCGAATCTAGCGAAGAAAACCTACCGCTTTTCAGTAGCGGACAAACCGCAAAGGAAACCAGGGCCGCGGCACATGAGGCAGCGAAGCCGAAACATTCCAAAAGGCTTGATCAAGCCGAAGCGATTCTATTTGATGCCGGCCCGCAAGGATGCATTCGCCACCGGCTTGGCGACTTGATGGGCATTCCATTGGCGAGCGTGTGCTCGATCGCACTGAAGCTACTGGACGCCGGGATTGCGTTCGAAGTTGGCAAGCGACCCAGCCCCCACGGGAAATCCGCCGCGGTTCTCGTGCATCGCGATCACCTTCATGGAGGTGCGTCCAAATGATCAAGCACCCCAAATGCATGTGCGGATTGTGTGGCGATCCAGACAACGCACCACGTCCTCACAATGCCGCATCGCATGGACCGCGGCCAACCGTCATTGAAGACGTGTTCGAGTTCATGCGTCACAACCATGAGTTCACACGCAAAGAGATCGACGCCGCTATCAAGAAGCGTTGGGCGATTGCCCATGATGGCGTGACAAACGCCATGAACCGGTTGAAGGCCAGAGGTTTGGCTGACTGGACTTATAACAAGTCGAGCAAGACCTATAAAGTTTTGGTTTTGGCTGGGGAGGTGGTTCAGTGAGCGTAGCAAGCGAAAGCGATGTGCGAAAACGAGCAACCGCGGCTAGAACGCTGTTCCTCACTCAGCCAAACCGGCCGCCGCGGTCTGGCGTGAACCCTGACGGCATCCCAGACGAAATTAAGGCTCTGACGCGTTGGGTGTGCTGGAAGTGGGAGCAAAACAAAAAACGCACCAAGTGGACCAAGAAGCCCGTTCAAGTGGATGGCTCGCCGGCGAGTTCAACAGACCCTAAGACGTGGGCCACGTTCACTGACACGCTGGAATGCTATGAAAGTAATGAAGACATTGCTGGCATCGGCTTTGTGTTGGGCGATGAGTATTGCGGGGTGGACCTAGATAGTTGTTATGACCCCGCCGAAGACGAAGCTGGCGAGATCATCACCGATGTGGTTAATCACATCGGAAGCTATACCGAGATCAGCCCGACGCAAACGGGCGTAAAAATACTGGCCAAGGGCTATCTGCCCAATGGGCGACGCTCGAGCCCGTCAGACGCCAAATGGGATGTTGAGTGTTATGACCAAGGGCGATTCTTCACCATCACCGGGCAACGATGGAGGGACACCACCAAGCACGTCAACGGAGCCGCCAGGGAACTTCAATGGTTTCACGCTAAGTATGTCGAGGAACCGCGGCCAACAAAGGCACCGGGCAACCTGGCCGGGTTCACGCCAGATTGCAAGCCATCGCAGGAGCCCGACGACATAGCGAAAGCCCGTGAAGCAATCCGCAACATCCCAGCGGACTATGCGGATTGCTATGAAGATTGGATTCGGGTGGGTATGGGTGCGAAGTCGTTGGGCGGCGACGTCCTGCTAAACGATTGGATCCAATGGTCCTCGCAATCGTCAAAGTTTGAAGGGCAAGATGACTGCGAAGCCAAATGGAGATCGTTCGGGGATTCACCATCTATAAGAATCGGGACGTTGGTGGACTATGCCAAGAAGGGCGGATGGTCACCTAGCTGGAAGTCGAGTTGCACATCGTGGTCGGGCGGCAACAAGGTTATGACCAAACTTGCGAAAGCTGACGAGGAAGCCAGCAAGGCTATCGAGCCGATCAGCATTGGCGGGTTGATCGATGGATACCCGACTTTGCGAGAGCCAATCATCGAAGGGTTGCTTCGAAAGGGCGAGACAGCAAACTTTATCGCCGCGGCCAAGGTTGGGAAATCGTTTTTGGCTGGCGGTCTGGCTTGGTCCATTGCGTCGGGAACCCCTTGGCTCGGGCACCAGGTTGCCGAAGGACGCGTTGCGATCATCGACAACGAGCTTCACAAGCAAACGCTTGCGAATCGCCTGTATCGCATCGCCACGGACATGATGATTGACTACCGGGAATACGCCGACGCTATCGACGTGTTTTCGATTCGCGGGGTTGGCGTTGACATCCACAACATCGGCCGAGTGCTGGCCAACATTGAGCCAGGCAAGTATCAGCTTGTGATTCTTGACGCTCTTTACCGGACACTGCCGGAGGGGACGAGCGAGAACGATAACGCCGCGATGATGGCTATCTACAACCGGCTGGACCACTACGCGACACAGTGGGACTGTTCGATTGTCGTTGTCCACCACGCATCCAAGGGCGATCAGTCTGGCAAGGCGATTACCGATGTGGGGGCTGGTGCTGGATCGATCAGCCGCGCCGCTGACACCCACCTGACGGTTCGTCCGCACGAGGATCCCGAGTTGTCCGTGTTGGAATGTGTGACGCGTTCGTTCCTTTCACCATCGCCCAAGTCGGTCAAGTTTGATTGGCCGCTTTGGAGCGAGGTTGCAGCGGACCCGGTGCTCAAAGCCCAGAAGCCACGCTCAGAGGCTCAGCAGGAAGCAAAGGACGCAGAGAGTGAGAAAGCGGTCCGAGGCGTTCTGGATGCTGCTGACGACTGGCTGGCAGCGTCCGCGATTCGTCGCAAGGTTGGTTTCGGGCAGACTCGCGTTGACCGGGCACTGGTCCGACTGGCCGACGAAATCGAGTGCCAAGCGATCGAGAACCCTCGCAACCGAAGGGAGGAGATCGATGTCTATCGCATCCGCAAACAAGCCTCTTAGTCAATGGTACGCGCAATGGTACGGCCAATGGTACGCGTACCATCGACGCAAACCATTCACGGCGATCGATGGTACGCACACGCCCTATTACATAGGGGCGTGCGTACCATCGACGAACCGTCGTGAATCCGATGGTACGGACCATTTCTGCAACGCTTAGAAGCCCCTGACCAAGACCACCCAACGCCGGAGACCCAAGACATGAAGTCCAAGAAGCCAAAGCCCCGCTATGTGTTCGTCACAAAGCCAACTTGCCCATCATGCGGTGAGGCGAAAGTTACGTCTGCCCAGGGGGCCAAGCCAGTTGGTGACGGAGCCTACCAGAGACAGAGCAAGTGCAAAGCTTGCGGCTACTGTTTCCTGGTCGTCATCGAACCATCAAGAGATTATGCCTGATTACAAAAACTGTAATGGCCTTTTCATGTTGCGGTACTATCCGATCGTGACATCAAGACACCAACCATAAGGCCATCACATGCAAGACATCGATCTGACATCGGTCGGCCGGATTGCCGGCCAGTTTCAAACGCCCGTCACCAAGTTGATGAGCATCATCGAACAACTGAACATCGTCCCACAGCAACGACTCAATGGCGTTGGGTACTACCACCCCAACGACGTTGAACGTATCGCCGCCGTATTGCAGGAACGCAGTGGGCACACCATCCCAACCATGGACCGCCAAGGGATCCAGTGAGCATGGCAAGCCAGAACGAGCCGATTCACGCTCGAACAACCAACAGCGACATCGCGACTCGTTTCGGGCTGCGACTGGCAACGGTTGACAGCGTGGCCAGCAAGTTGGGGATCCAGCCCAACGGGGTTA
>NZ_NIZW01000041.1 GCF_002727185.1 Rhodopirellula bahusiensis | reverse complement strand
GTTACGGACTGCTCATTCGCTTTTGGTTGCTCTCCACCCTTTCTGTTGAAAACGCAGTTACCATCAGCTACGGGGCGGTAACGAATTCCCCGATCAGGACTTTCACCTGACAATTCAATCGCCTTTGCAGGCGCACTAGCTCGGAGGTCCCCCACCGAGAGTCGCGTGCCGCAAACCTTCACCAACGTCGCGAAGATCCTCCACCGCCCCGAAAGGTCGAACGCCCTACTCCTCACGGAACCGGTAACCGATCCCACGCACCGTTTCCACCAGATCGGCGTGCTCGCTCATCTTTTTGCGGAGGGCTCGGACGTGGACGTCGATGGTTCGCTCCAGGACCATGGTGTCTTCGCCGAGAGCCGCGTCGACCAACTCGCTTCGGTCGAAAGCTCGGCCGGGTTGGCGGATCAGGGTGTCGAGCAACCGGAATTCGCTCTTCGTCAGCTTGACTGCTTCCCCTTCGATGGTCGCGACGAAACGCCGGCGATCGACGGTCACACCGCATCGCGAAATCGCATCCGCGTCGTCCATGCTGGGTTCGCGGCGACGCAGCAAGGCTTTGATTCGCTGCAGCAGAACTTTGTAGCTCTCGACTGGTTTGACGACATAATCGTCCGCTCCGACCGCGAATCCGACGACTTGGTCAGACTCTTCGCCCAAAGCACTGAGCATCAAAATCAGCGTGTCTTTGGTGGTCGCGTCCGATCGCAATTGCTTGCAGACTTCGACGCCGCTGAGAATCGGCAGGTCAACGTCCAAGACAACCACATCGGGCAGATACAGCTTGGCTTGGTTGAGAGCCTCCCGTCCGTCCGCCGCTCGATAGACTTCGTAACCGGCTCGTTTGAGCTGGTACTCCAGCGTCTCGACCAACGGCCGGTAATCTTCAACGATGAGAACTTTGGTTTTTGACATTCGTCCGCATGCTGCGTTTGGAGAGGAGATTCATATCTTCCGTTCGGCGTGTAGTTTCGTTGAAGATGTGAAGTTTGGCACCACCCACTAACCGCCGATTCGTTGAAGCTTTCATGAAGATCTCATGCGAGAATGCAGAATCAGTGGATTCGGCACACGAATTCAAGCGAGGGGGTCCGCCGGTGGATTCTAACCGATGGCAGACTTCAACTTTCACGCGAGCTTAAAAAACCGCCGGGCGTTTTCCGTCGTCGCCGCCGCGAGTTGTGCCGTCGGGACGTTCCTTGCATCCGCCAAACAACGCAGGATATGCTCCACCCGAGCAGGCTCGTTGGGACGTTTTCCTCGCATCGGCTCAGGCGACAAATACGGTGAATCCGTCTCGATCAGCAATCGATCCTCCGGCACTCGCTTGGCAACCTCCCGCAACTCGTCGCTCTTTTTGAACGTGACCATCCCAGCGAAACTGATCATCAGTCCCATATCCAGGAATCGTTCGGTCAACTCCCAGTCGCCGGTGAAGGAGTGCATCACGGCGGCGGGAAGTTTTTCTTGCCGTGCAAGTTGCTCCGCGATCAGCTCGCCACTTTCTCGCATGTGGATGACCATCGGCAGATTCGACCGATTCGCCAAATCAATGTGCTGATCAAACGCGGCCTGTTGCTGCTCGATCGGTGTGTCGTCCCAGTAGCAATCCAGTCCGGTCTCGCCAATCCCGCGAACTCCCGGTGCCGTCGCGAGCTTTTCGATTTCCGCGAAATCGCCTTCGTTGGATTCGGCGACCGAGTTGGGTTGGATCCCAACCACGGCGTGAAGGAAATCGGGGAACTGTGCCGCCAACTCCACCGCCCGTTTGCTGGTCGCCAAATCAATTCCGATGACGCCAATGCCAACCACACCGGACTGGCGAGCACGCTCAACCACTTCCGCGACGTTATCGTTGAAGTCCTTGGAATTCAGATGAGCGTGAGTGTCGAACAGAGGATTCATTCGGGTCTCAGATGGATCGTTGGCAGAAATCAAGTTGGCAATTCGCCATGACGTTCATTCTGTTTCATTTCACGAAACTGGGTAGCACCCAGAAACCGACGCAGCAACCATTGAGAAGCTGAAGCGATTGATCGGCCTTTACGAATCAGTCAATTCATGCCTGTGCCTCGAGTTGTTCGTTGAACGTCAAAACATTTCGGCGTGATGCGAAAGTGAAACCACCGACCGGAGATTCGAAGCTGATACATTGGGGGCACCCGGTCGCCTCGCTGAACGTCTCGCTCGTTCACGCTACCCCACGACAACGCCCCCATCCCGACCGGTCCCGCCTTCGATCCAAGAGGTCTTGCCCAAGATGATTCCATCGATGTTTCGTGTCGCGATCTGTTCACTGGCCATCCTCTGCGTTGCTCCGATCGTCGCGCAAGCCCAACCTTCGCCATCGACGGCGAAAGCTTCCTCTCGACCGAACATCGTTTGGATCATGTCGGAGGACAACTCGAAGCACTATCTGAAACACTTCGATGAAACCGGAGTCGAAACACCCGCGATCGAAGCGTTGGCGGCTCACGGTGTGACCTTCGATCGAGCGTTCAGCAACGCCCCGGTTTGCTCGACCGCGAGAACGACGTTGATCACCGGTTGCTACGGCCCTCGCATTGGAACTCAGTTTCATCGAAAAACCGAGCCCGCGACGTTGCCACAAGGTGTTGAGATGTTCCCGGCTTGGCTTCGACAATCGGGCTACTACACGACCAACAGTTCGAAAGAGGACTACAACGCGAAAAAGCGGATGCAGCCGTGGGATGACTCTTCGCGAAAAGCGTCTTGGAAAAACCGACCTTCCGCCGACACACCATTCTTTCACGTTGTCACATTCGCCGATTCGCACGAAGGCCGATTGCACTTTGGCGTCGACGCGTTGCAAAAGCCAACCGACTTCGATCAAGCGACCGTGTCGCTGCAGCCCTACTTTCCCGACACGCAAGTCTTCCGGCACACCGCGGCGTTCTATCGCGACCGGATGAGCATCATTGACGAGAAAGTCTCCGGTGTCATTGACCAACTATCACAAGCCGGTGAGCTGGAAAACACATTCGTGTTTTACTTCGGCGACCACGGTGGCGTGTTGCCTCGCGGCAAAGGCTATATCTACGAATCCGGGCTGCACGTTCCGCTGGTCGTTCGTGTTCCCGACAACTATCGCAAACTTGTCGATCGTGAGATCGGAAGCCGCACAAATGGATTCGTGTCATTCATCGACTTCGCACCCACCGTGCTTCATTTGGCCGGCATTCGTTTGGACAAGGCTGGCCCGATCGACGGCAAAGCGTTTCTCGGCCCCCGGATTGAATCGGCCGACGTCGACTCCCGCGAAACAGCGTTTGGATACGCGGATCGCATGGACGAAAAGTACGATCTCGTTCGCTCGATTCGAGTCGGTGACTGGAAGCTAATTCGTTGCTTCGAGTCCTTTCAACCTGATGCGATGTGGGCAGACTACCGATACGAGATGCTGGCGTATCAACAGTGGCGGGCGCGGTATCACACCGGCAAACTGAATGATGTTCAAAGCCAATTCTTCAAGCCTCGGCCGCCAGAGTTACTGTTCAATTTGGCCGACGATCCCGACGAGGTGAACAACTTGGCTGGCGATCCTGCACACGGCGATCGCTTGACCGAACTGCGAACGAAGCTGACCGCACACTTGAAGCAAACCAATGACCTGGGCTTTCTCACCGAAGCCAGCATGCTGAAAGTTTTGGACGCACCCGTCGAAAACGGGAAACGAATGTCGGAAGAGATCGCCAGCTATATCAACACGGTCAACATCGCGGTCATGCCATGGGACCAAGCCAGCGAAGCATTGCTTTCGGCGATCAACAGCGGCGATATGCTCCAGCGTTACTGGGCGTTGGTCGCGGCCAGTTCCATCGCGGCATCGAATCACTCGGCGAATCGAGACATGGCAGCGGACGACACGTTCGTCAAACTGCTGCGTCGCCGAACGCTCGATACCGAGCCGCTGGTTGCATCGCGAGCCGCACAACTCGCCGCGATTCTACGAATCGAAGATCCTCGCCCGACTTTTCAAAGAGCACTGAAACTCAGCCAATCGCCCACCGAAGCCTTGCAAATTTTCAACATGGTGCGGCACGTCAACGCCTTGGCGGGCAATCCGTATCCAATGGGATCCAAACTGTTTCAACTGCCGTTCAATCCGGATCCGAAAGGTTTGATCCAACAACACCTCGATCATCTGGATCAACCGTGAGCTCGCGACCGCGTCGTTGACCAGCTCACCAAGACGCAATTCAATCCCCTTCGCGAACGAAATCCGCCATCTTCTGATATCCGAAGGTGGTCGTTGGTATCGCGTCGTCAAATCAGCGGAAACGCTGGGCGATGCTCGAGCACCAACCACACGGGTTCATGGAAGTCGTGTAAGAATCTTGATTCGAGAACACGTCGCTCAAGCGCCTGTTGTAAATTGCACATGATCTGCTTTCTGGCAGTCGTGCATGACTCGCCATCATCCCACCTCCTGTCTTGTGAATCCCCAACCGATGACAGTACTTCGCCATCTCTTCGCCTCCGCGGCGCTGGTGTTTGTTTTCTCTCCCGCAATCGTCCAGGCCCAACCGCCCGCGTTGGAACTTCAACCAGGCGACCACGTTTGTCTGATCGGCAACGCGCTCGGCGAACGGATGCAACATGAGAATCAGTTTGAAACGCTCTTGCATGCCGTGCGACCCGATTTGGATCTGACCATCCGAAACCTGTGCGCCCCGGGGGATGAACCCAAGATCCGCCTGCGAAGCCTCGACTTTGGATCGCCCGACGAACACCTCACGCACAGCGGCGCGGACGTTGTGCTCATGTTCTTCGGCTACAACGAATCGTTTCGACTTGGCGAAGGATTGGATCACAAAAAAGTCCTTCGTGACTTCACCAACGAACTGGATGAGCTGATCTCGCACACTCAGTCGCAGGTCTACAACGGAGAGAGCAACCCACGCATCGCGTTGATCTCACCCATTGCGTTTGAAGCGACCGAGGATCCGAACCTTCCCGAAGCCGCACCTCGAAACGCGGCGCTCAGCAAAATCGCGCGGACGATGCGAGCTGTTGCCGAAAAGCACGGTGTTTCGTTCGTCAATCTGTTCACTCCGACAAAGGAGCTTTTCGAAAAGAGTGATCAGCAACTGACGTTGGACGGCGGACACCTGAACTCGGATGGTTACACCGCACTCGCACCGATCATGGTTCGTGGACTGCTCGGTGAAGTCGACGTGCCCGAACAAACCAACCCGACGCTCCTGGCCGCTGTCGCAGACAAGAACTTTCATTGGTTCAATCGCTACCGAGCAGTCAACGGTTATTCAATCTATGGCAAACGTGGCAGCGCGGGCAGCGACGGAACTTACAACAACCGTTCGGTCATGAACCGCGAACTCGAGATTCTCGATCAGATGACCGCCAACCGAGACGCTCGAGTTTGGGCGATCGCCGGTGGCGAGAACATCAGCGAACCGATCGATGATTCCAACACGCTGCCGTTCATCATCCCCAAAACCAACGTGGGTGGACCCGATGATCCCAACGCGAAACGCGGCAAGCTCGGGTCGTTGGAATACTTGACGACCGACGAACAACTCAAAACGTTCACGCTGCTCGACGGCTACGAAATCCAACTGGTCGCTTCCGAGCAACAGTTTCCCGAACTGGCCAACCCGGTCGCTCTGGATTTTGATTCCAAAGGCCGACTGTGGGTCTCGACTATGCCGAGCTACCCGCACTGGCAACCGAAGTCGCCGATGGATGACAAGTTGCTGATCCTGGAAGACACCGACGGTGACGGCGACGCGGACGAGTGCAAAACGTTTGCCGGCGGATTGCATCAGCCGACCGGATTCGAAATCGGACGCGGAGGCGTCTTCGTTGGCGGGCAACACGACATCTACTTCTTGGAAGACACTGATGGCGACGATGTCGCGGACAAGCGAACTCGGGCGATCGTTGGCTTTGACACCGCCGATTCGCACCACGGACTGGCCGCGTTTGATTTCGGTCCCGGCGGGCATCTCTATGCTCAAGAAGGCACGTTCAAGTTCACGCAAATCGAAAGTCCCTACGGGCTGACTCGAAATTTGGAGGGTGGTGTTTTTCGTTACGATCCTCGCACGAAGAAATTCGGTGTTCACGTGAACTTCGCGTTCGCAAACCCGTGGGGATTCGGATTCAACGATTGGGGGCAAGACTTCATCGGTGACGCATCGCCGGGCAAGAGTTACTGGGCAACCGGGATCAGCACGCGACTGGATTACCCGATCAAACACCCTGGCGGTGCACAACATCGTCGTGTTGCAAGCGAACAAGGTTACAACGACGGATTGGTCAACTACCAAACGTTCTATCCGAAACGAATTCGCCCGCTGGCTGGGTGTCGCTTCCTGAGCAGCGAGCACTTCCCCGACGACGTTCAAGGCGATTTCCTGGTGACGAACGTGATCGGCGACCGTGCCGTGCTTCGCCACCAGGTCGTGGAAAAGGACTCCGGCTACGAAGGCATCGAGGAACCGATGTTGGTCGGTGGTGGCGATGGCAACTTCCGTCCAGTCGACATCGAAATCGCTCCCGATGGGTCGCTCTACATCATCGATTGGCACAACGCCTTGATCGGTCACCTGCAACACAACTTGCGTGATCCAAGTCGCGACCACAGCCACGGCCGCATCTGGCGTTTGACTCACAAAGAACGTCCGTTGGTGAAGCTCCCTGTGATCGCTGACACCAGCACGCCCGACCTGATCGATCAATTGTGCTCGGATGTTGGTCGAAAGAACCAACGCCACGCATACCGTGTCCGACGCGAATTGCATGCTCGACCAACAAAGGAAGTGATCGCCGCGGCAAATGCAAAATTGCCGGATTGTCGAGCCACCGAGGACGACGATCACGATCTGTTGGAATTGTTGTGGCTGCATCAAGCTCACAACCAAGTCAACGAAGAACTGCTGACCGAAGTCCTCGCCAGCGACGATCATCGAGCCCGCAGTGCCGCCACCCGTGTGCTGTCCTATTGGGCCGGAATTGAAGACACGACTCAGCGTTACGAAGAACTTGTGACCGATGAACATCCGCGAGTTCGCATGGAAGCTCTGCGTGGCATTTCGCACGCGTTCGGCGAACCCTGGGCATTGGACGATCAAGATCGCTTGATCCGAGCGGCATTGCATGTCAAAGAGATGCCGATGGATCACTACCTCGACTACGCTCTCGAAGAAACGATGCAGCGTTTCGAACAGGTCATCGCCAGTCGTGCTCCGTATCTGCCGGAGGATAAAGACGCGAAAAGTCAAACGGCCCGCGCACACGCCGGGCACATTCAACCTCAGGTCGGATACGCGGTTGACCAAGTCCACCTGTTGACCGATCCCGGTGCGACGTTCGACGGCCACGGCAGCAAGATCGCTCCGTACAACGCCGCGTTGCCAGTCTTCTTTGACCTTTCACCAGAGATCGTCTCGTACCAAATCGAGCGTCTGTCGACGCCGGCTCTGTTGGCGGTTCCACGAGACTCCAAAGATCCCAAGTACGAACCGCTGCATGCCGCGATTTTGGCTCGTGGCGAAGTTGGTGACCAAGACCGACGTGCCGCACTGGACGCATTGGTCGCCCTGCAAGACTCCGACCCCGGCGATGTCTTGCTCGGCGTCATCGAGAACTTGGACTGGAAGGACAAATCCAAACGAGACGTCAACTTGCGAGCCGCTCGCGGGTTGTCGAACATGTTGCTGAAGCTTCCCGCTGGCAACTTGGAAGCGTTGCAGGACCGATTCACCGCAGCCGCTCGAAAAGGCGATGCCGCCATCGCTCCGATTGCGTTGGCTGGATTGATCGTTGCCGGTGATGACGTCGCATCGTTCGAATTGGCAAAGCGATCCGATGCGGCGAAGGTCAACTGGTTGACTGGCGTCGCGATGCTTCCCGATCGTCTGGATCGTGAATCGCAACGGGAACGAGTCGTCGACCTGATGTCCAACAGTGACAAAAAAGAAGTCGTTGCCGCCGCCATTCGAACGCTGGCTGTTGTCCCGGGCGACTGGAACGACACGTTTGAACGAGTCGGCAAACTAGCCTGCGAAGGTTTTCGCGAAGACGGGATTGCCACGCTGCTCGCGATTCCGAAGAAAGCCTACCAGCCTGAAACGTCGCTGAAGTTGGCTCGCTATCTTGTCAATTTTGCCGAGCGAACCAAGGCGAGAAACCGCACCAGCGACCCGTTCATCGACGCGATGCAAGTCGCCGACCGAGCCATCGCCAAATTGCCGACCAAGACCGCCAAACAATTTCGCGATCGTCTGCGTGAGATCACCGTGCGTTTAGTCCGCATCAAAACGGTCGATGAAGAGATGCGTTACGACGTGCCCTATTTCGCCGTCGAAGCGGGACGCCCCGTGCAGGTTGTCTTGGAAAACCACGACGGCATGCCGCACAACTTGGTCATCACTGTTCCTGGTGAACTGAAGAAGGTGGCGGAACTCGGTTTACAAGCCGGACCTCGCGGTGGATTCCAGGGCAAGCAATACGTCCCTGACTCCGAACTGGTGCTACACAGCACTGACCTGGTTGCCTCTAACGAAAAGGAAGCGTTGACGTTCACGGCTCCCACCGAACCCGGTGAGTACCCCTACGTTTGCACGTTCCCTCAACACTGGTACCGGATGTACGGTGTGATGGTCGTCGTCGAAGACCTCGATGCCTACAACGCCGATCCCTACGAGCCGGCTGATCCGATCGGAAACAATCGTTCGTTTGTGCAAGCCTGGACAATCGACGATTTCGCCGGCGACAAGCTGACCGAAGGCTTGCGTGGTCGAACTGCCGAAATCGGGCAACAGATCTTCGAACAAGCCACCTGTGCGAGCTGCCACCAAGTCGCTGGCAAAGGCGGGCAAATCGGTCCGGCACTCGACGAAGTCGTCAGCAAATGGAAAGGCGATTCGCGTGAGGTGTTGAAGGAGATCCTGCATCCGTCTGACCGCATCGACGACAAGTACGCAATGCACTTGGTTCTGACCGCCGACGGGCAAACGTTCTCGGGTTTGCTGGTCGAAGAGACCGATGACGTCGTCAAGTTGCTCGCCAATGCGGAAGCGAAAGAGCCCACCGTGATTGAGCAGGATGAGATTGAGCAGATGGTCAAGACATCGACCTCGATGATGCCAAAGGCCTTGCTCGATCAGTACACGGAGGACGAGGTCTTCGAGCTGCTGAACTACATCCTCAGCAATCAGAAGTAGAACGTGTTCGCGTGGCGTCCGAATTCCGGCGAATCCGGTTACGCGAATTCGTGCAACAACCACCGTAGGCCAAGTTGTACCTGGCGACCGAGCCGAGGCTTCGCAAGAAGCGAGGCGTACCCACCCAATGACGCTCTTTCTCGAGCGTCGATGGCACCGGCGTTTCACTCAACGCCATGTGGGACATGGCCTACGTGGCGTCCGAATTCCCTTTCGCGTCTTCTAGCGGGACCGGCGGGTCGGCTGACGCTGCCTTGCGACGCTGCGTTGGTTCACCAATGCAGCGGGCTCGCCATAGACCCGTTGATGGAACAACGCCAGCGATCGCAACGCATGCCCCTTGGGCCCGATCGACCAATCGTTGTTGCGTCCCTTCAACATCGAGTTCAGCAAGAACGTGACGGATCGCAACACTTCGGGTTCGAGCAACTCCTCGTCCGGCAAGTGCGTCAACAAGAACTCGACCATGTGCCCGGTCGTTTGGACCTTGCGATCCATGTCACCGTTGTCTTGGCGTGATTCAAACCAATCCGTGCTCATCGACCCATCGCGGTTTTGCAATCGCAGCGTGTAGTCGACAAACTCGTCCAAGAACTGTTCCGCGCGAGCCCATTGGCCTTCGATGGGCTGGCCTTCCAAACGTCGTTTGCGAAGTGCGTGTGCAAAACCCATCAGACGGTGAGTGCCGCCACAGGCCGATCCGACCACGGGTTGATCCAATTCCGCGGCGATCAAGCGTTCGAAGTTCCAACGCTCACCGTCCGCACCGATCCAAGTTGTTTCCGTGTCCAAGTAGTGAGACAGCCCGATCAGGCTGAACGTGAGTTCCTCGCCTTCCAAGCAGTCGGCCGCTTCGACTTTGACCAAGTCGGCCACGCTGAACTTTTCGCCGTCGACATACAACGGATAGTCGCTTGGAACGCCAGCCATCGCCAGCACAGCCAACCATTGGGCCTGGTGCCCTTGAAGTCCAACGCCTTCGCGAGCCTTGATCTTTCCGCCTTCGACTTCCATCAATCGCTGGCCACGGCAGACGTTGTTGCCGGCCATCCATGCGATCGTGCTGTAGTCACGGCCACGAGCGATCAAACGCGTGTCCGGGCCGAACACCATCACAGCGTGCATCATTCCCCAATTGCTGCGTCCGTCGGCCTGTTCCCGCCGTCCGTAGTAGTGCTGCAAACACTGAACGATCGGCTTTTGCATCCGCATCAAGCCGGTGCTCAAGTTAGGAGCCGCACCCTTGCCGCTATGAGTCTTTGGCCGGCCAGTCGCATCCAATTCAGCCAAACGTCTTTGATTCTGCTCGGACAATTCGGCGTCGCCGTCGGCTACTTCCGCATCCGCGTCGTATAGGTCTTCCAAGTCGGCTTCGTCCAAGTCATTGCCACGAATGTCTCGCAGGCTGACCGAACCCGACGGTGCATCCGCGAGCGGCATCAACCGATCTCGTTCCACCGGTTGCAACGGAACTCGCGAAAGTTCGTCCGAGTCTTCTTGCTCGAAGATCCCTTGGTCGCGTTGGTTGGGAGTCATCCGCGAAGAATCGCTGGTCGAGCGTCGTGGCGAGGCGGGACTCAGCGAGACATCCTCTCGATTGCGAATTTGCGAACGATCACGAGCCTCTTCGCGACGAAGTTGTTCCGCGATGCTTTCGTTCAACTTCTGCGCCGCGTCAACTTCGCTCTTGTCCGCCGAATCAAGTTCCAATTCCAACGACTTTGGTTTCGTCGCCAACTCTGGTTTCGTCAATGACTTCGGAGCCTCGAGCGACAATTGATTGCTTTGCAATCCGCTGCCAACCGTTTCTCGAGACGTCGATGATTCGGCGTCCTTCAACGAAGGCAACGCCTCGAGCTTGTCCGTCGGCTTCATCTCCGGCAACGAATCGATCGCCGATTTTGTCTTCGGAATGCTCGGCGGAATCACATTCGCGGGAGCCTTCGTCGCCGGCGCTGCTGGCTTGGCTTTCGCCGCTTCCGGTTTCGCTCTTTCGATTGGTTCCGGCTTGCTCGACTTCAACGCGTTCAGTTGCTGAGTCAATTCTTCGATCTTGCTGGTCAGCTCATCGACCTTCTGCGGCAAGTCGTCGACCTCTTGACCCGTCTCGGGCGATTGGAAAGCTGGTGCGTTCAATGCCGGCAAAGTCGGAAGTGTTTCCAATTTCACTTCAGGACGCGTTGGCGATTGCAACGCGGGAGCTTTCCGTGGAGGCAACGCGCCGCTGCCGATGGGTGCCATCGTGGTTGACGGCACGGGATCACGAAGCGGTGTCACGCGATCGACGTTCTGCCGAGCGTTCCACTGAGTGGCATTCGAGTTGGATTGTCCGTTCCAAGATGGTGATCCGGTTCGATCCGAAACCGAGCGAGTCGGCCGCGAATCAAATTCCGATGGCATCTTTGTCGGATCGAACAGATCCGGTGGAGTGTCCGCCAACTGTTCTTTGGTGGGCTCTTCCAGTTCAGCTTCAGCGGCCTCAGGACCACGCAGAACCATCGACGGTTCGGTTTGAGTGAACAGTGGTCCTTCGGGTTCCCACGTTTTGCGGACACCGTTCAGCCGAGCGTCTTGTCGAGTCACCATCCGCGGCGGCTGCGTCGTTTCTTTGGTGCTGGTGACGTCCGAGTTTCCCAAGAACACGGGTTCTTCGATCTCAGCCGGTGCAGCGATTTGTGGCGGCAACAATTGGATAGCCGAACCGATGGGGCCGCCCTTCGAACTCCACTGACCATTTTGCTCGCGGAACTGCAAGTGCGATCGAGTCGGATCACGGTTTTCGCGAACGACGACGGCGCTGCCCGCCACACGCGGTTCGATGGCGTTTGGATTGCTCGGATCGTTGATCCCGTCGAATGATTTCTCAGGCACGAAGTCCGCGGTGCTCTTTCCGGCCTGTTTGCCGGCGACTGCGGCGCCACTCTTCGACGCCGGGAAACTCAACTGCTGAGGCAACTGCATCGTCTCAGGCAGACTCATCGCCGGTGCGGCCAAAGTTGGCGTTCCAGCCTTGGGTTCATCCGCTTGAACGGCCACGGTGGCGAGACACGAAGACGTCGACAAGCTTGTTGCAATCAACAAAGCGGCCAAACGTTGGCGTTTTTCTGACACAGTCAATTTTCTTCCGCGGTCGGTGACATCACGTTGGGTTCTTCCCGAGGTGCAGTCGCAACAATCAAGCATTCTGCAACGGCACGACGGGTCTTAACGTGTGTATCGGTTATTCCGAACGAAAGGTTGACTGGAATGTGGTCGATGGATCCGGAGCTGGCCTCCGCCGGGTGGCAAGGATCGTCAGTCCGGCCAGGGTCAACGAGATGCCGAGCACCAACAGTTTGGTCACGGGTTCGTCAAAGACGAGCACACCGGCAACGCTCGCCATCGCGACTTGAGACGCATTGATCAGGTGCACGGCCACGACCGGGAGGACTTTCAATGCCGTCGAAATCGCAACGAATGCGGTGAAATTGAAGATCCCGGCCAGAATCATGGACTGCCACATCGCCGGTGGAATATCCGCGATCGGCGACCATCCCGTTCTGATCGCGACGATGCCCGCCAAAGCCAACATGCCCGAGACACCGCTGATCCACATCGCCATCGACGCCAACATCCCGCGTTTCATCGTGAAACGCATCGTCGTGCTGAAAACGGCGTAGGCCAATCCGGACGATACCGCGCACAAAGCGCCAACGATCGGCGAGTGCACCCAATCCACCGGTTCCTCAGAGACTTCCGACGACGATGAATGCCACTCGACCGGTTCGACGCCGCGAGACTGTGACAACACGATCACGGCGATGATCAGCGTGGCAATCGAAACAAGCGTCCGAGCGCGAACCGGTTCCCTCAGCAGAATCCAGCCCAATATCGCACTACCGATCAACAACGATCCCAGCGTGATCGGCACCGACGCAGCCAAACCGATGCTGCCGAGAGCCACCTGGAAAGCTCCGTTGCCAATGACTTGCCCAACCAGCGCGATTGGGATGAAAATTGGAATCCATTGGCGACTGGTCGCAATCGGTCGTCCGCTGGCTTTGACCACCGCCAAATAGGGCGTCAGCACCAACACGGTCGGAGCCGCTTTGAAGGTCGAAACAATGAAAGGGTCCACCGAGATCGCATTGCGGAGCGAGATGTTCGCCAGCGTGTACAACACCGCCGAGGCAATTCCCGCCACGATGCCAAAGCCAATTCCTGGCGAGATCATTCCGCTGCCGAGTCGTTCCCACCACGCAACCGCCGCCGTGTTCGCATCCTCGACGGCGAAGTCGTTCTGATCGATCGAAGAATCAGAACTCATGGGGCATCCGAACGAGGAAGATAGAAAGAGAAAGACAGCGACAGCTCAATTCACGTATTCAGTCCAACAAACAAACCGAAAACGATGGCACGCGAAACTCACGACCGCGAAGATTTACTGTTGGAGGGCGTCAATTTGCCCGAGCGAGCTCGGCTGCTGCACCGGGCGAGCGGCCGAGAATGGGTGGTCGGCTGGCGAACCGGCGGTGGACCGGCTTTCTACGATGGGCCCGACCGGGTCTACCAATTCAACGCAGACAATCAACTGCGACGAGTCTACCTGGATGGCTCAAAATTGGCAGCGGAGGGTGGAAGGCTGTGCGAGCTCCGGCGTCCGGAGCCGACCAATCCGGATGGATCCGCCGGCGATCAAACGCAGAAAGTCAAACTCGTGTGGCAGCCGATTGACTCGGCGATCCAGCGAAACGTTTTGAAGCAATGGGCTGAAACGCGGCAACAATTGCTCACCGCCTTAAAGCTCTTTCTTGAAAGAGATCTTCCAAACGTCACGATCGCGGCGACAGCTCCAGACCACTCAAACTCTACCCTATCCACCCAGACTTCCATCTATATCTGGGAATCAGTGGGGATCGACGCGCTCGAGATGCTCGATCGGACCAGTGGGTGGTTGGTATCTATCACTGACAATCCCGAAGTCGCCGCCCAGCCCAACGCGTAGCGACATTCATTCCTCCCATCTTTTCCAAATCCACACAATTGGACGCTTGCAATGGTGTAAGCTTGAAAGAATAATACCATCCGATGGCAGAAACCTTTCGCTCTGCAAGAAATCTTGCAAATGAGCAACGGACCTGCCTGGTAGATTCTTCGCTACAGCGCCCCAATCCCCACAGCGCCCCACTCAGTGACCACCGACGAACGTCGAGATCGATTGCGTGATTTGGTCAAAGACCGCGGTTTCGCGGCTTTGGGTGAACTGGCGTCGCAATTGTCGGTCAGTGAATCGACGATCCGTCGCGATTTGGAAATGCTGGAAGAAGCGGGTTTGGCTCGCCGCACGCACGGCGGCGTCTACTGGACGGGCGATTCCGACACGATCAGCGTATTCGAATCCCGAAACGACGATTTCTGGGCCGCGAAACAATCGATCGGCCGAGCCGCGTCGGAATTGATCGCCGACCACGACACCATTTTGCTGGACGGCGGTAGCACGGTTTACGAATTGGCTCGCCTGATCATCCATCGGCCGCTGCAAGTCGTGACGAATTCGCTGCCGGTCGCACACTTGCTTTCCACCAGCGATTCAATCGACTTGGTCATGATCGGCGGCTGCGTTCGCGGACGCACCTCGGTCACGATCGGTCCTCTGGCCGATTCGCAATTGGCAAACATCCACGTCACCACCGCGTTCTTGTCGGTCGCCGGCGTCTCGCCTCGCGGATTTTTTAACAGCGACATGATGCTGGTGGAAAGCGAAAAGGCGATGCTCGCTTCGGCTGAACGAGGCATCGTGTTGGCCGACCACAGCAAGTTCGGAAAAACCAGTTTGAGCCGAATTTGCGAATTGCAACAGATTGACACGGTTGTCACGGACGACGGGCTGGATTCTGACGCGAAAGCGTGGCTGGAATCCGCCGGTGTCCAACTACGCTTGGCCCAGTCCCCGTTGACTCAGTCATCGCAGGCCCCGTCCCCGCACAAAACATCGACGCCGGCTCCGGCCGCGTCCCCATCGAACTCCTCCCCCACCCATTCCTTGAACAACGCGAATCTCTCATGAGCTTGGCTGTCGATCGTTCACGCATTGAATCCCTCGTTCGCAACGCGATCCGTCAATCGGGCATGGCACCGCCAGCCTCGTCGGTCGCTTCCGCCGGACAACAACCTCTGGGTTGGGTCGATGGCAAACCGAACTTGCGTGTCAGCATTTCCGCTCGCCATTGCCACCTGACTGACGAGCATGTTGAGATCTTATTCGGTCGCGGCAGCGTTTTGGAACCAGACAAAGACCTCTACCAAGATGGCTTTTACGCGGCCAAGCAAACCGTGATGGTCGTCGGACCTCGCAAACGAATGCTCCCCAGCGTTCGCGTGCTAGGCCCAACGCGTGGAGCCAGCCAAGTCGAACTAGCACTGACCGATTCGATCTCACTGGGCATCAACGCACCGGTTCGCCACAGCGGCAAAATCGACGGCACGCCCGGGTGCGTGTTGGTCGGCCCCGCCGGCAGCGTTCAACTCGAACAAGGCGTCATCCGCGCCGCTCGCCACGTGCACATGAACTTCGCCGACGCGGAGTACTACGGCGTGTCCAATGGCGACATGATGCAGCTTTCGATTCGCAGCCCCGACTGCAGCGTTTCGTTCGAAGACGTTTTGGTTCGTGCCGACAAAGCCGCCAAGTTGGAAGTTCACATCGACACGGACGAAGGCAACGCTTGCAACCTGGATGCAGCGACCAGCGTTGAACTGAAAAAGTCCGGCTGTGCTTGCCAGCACTGATCGACTCACTCAAACCGTTCACCGGTGCCAGTTCGGTCCGGTGATTGAAACCGTTGGCAATTTGCCAACTCTCACTCTCTCACGTTTTCCCCTTTCCTTTTTAGGTATCTCAGAAGATGGCCAAAATCAGTGAAGCCCTCGGCATGATCGAAACCAAAGGTTTCGTTTCAGCAGTGGAGGCAACCGACGCAATGATGAAAGCCGCCAACGTTCAGTTCCTTGGTTGGGACAAGATTGGTGCTGGCTTGGCAACCGTGTTCGTCACCGGCGATGTCGCCGCTGTCAAAGCAGCCACCGATGCGGGTGCCGCAGCAGCCGGCCGCGTCGGCGAAGTCGTCAGCGTTCAAGTGATCCCACGCCCACACGGCGATTTGGAAAAGATCCTGAAGCTGCCTTCGTCAAGCAAAAAGTGATCGAGCGACAGCAGCGTCTGTCACCCCGATTGTCTCCCACCTCACCAAAACAACTTTACGAGAATCTCAAATGAACGATGCCATTGGTTTGATTGAAACGAAGGGCCTCTTGCCGTTGGTCGAAGCCACCGACGCCATGGCCAAAGCCGCCAACGTCGCTGTTGTCAAACGTGTCGACCTCGGTGGTGGCATGGTCACGACCGTCGTCAGCGGTGACGTCGGAAGCGTCCGCGCAGCCGTCGAAGCCGGTGCCGCCGCAGCCGCTCAAGTCGGCGAATTGGTCAGCAGCCACGTGATCGCTCGTCCAGCCGAAGGCTTGATGAACGCTTACTTCAATTGATCGCCGCCGTGTGATCCGGTTGCGACGTTCACAACCTGGTTCACACACGCTGCGTGAAACCTCTTTCACAAGGACCGTGATTCGATGTTGATCCTCGTTGCCAATCTGGGCTCGACCAGTTTCAAGTACAAGCTGCTGGACATGTCCGGTGACTTTGAATCTGCGAATGCCTCCCCCGACTCTCGCGTGCTCGCTCGTGGGGCCGTCGATCGCATTGGGGAACCCATCAGTCAATGCGAAGTGATTGTGACTCGATCGCATCAAGGCGAAACGTTTCGCGAAGAAACGCAGATGCCCGTGCCGGATCATGGCGTTGCTGTTCAAGCCTGCTTGGACCAACTGACCCATCCTGAAAACGGATGTTTGAAAGAGGCCAATGAAGTTGCCGCGATCGGTTTCAAAGCCGTTCACGGTGGACGCAAAAGTGGCACCTTCGTCGTCGATGACGAAGTGCTTGAAGCGATGGACGAAATGAGTGCCGCCGCCCCGGCGCACAACCCACCGTACATCGCTGCGATGAAACTGTTACGTCAACGTTTTCCGGAGCTACCGTTGGTCGCCGCGTTTGAAACCGAATTTCACGACACGATTTCGCCGGAGCGTCGCACCTACGCGATTCCTGCGGAATGGACGCGTGAGATGCAAATTCAAAAGTGGGGATTTCACGGTTCCAGCCACCGCTTCATTGCCGAACGTGCCGCAGAAGTCTTGGGTCGCGACGACGCCAAGATCATCTCGTGTCACTTGGGCGGAAGCAGTTCGCTGACCGCGATTGATTCCGGCAAGAGCATCATGACCACGATGGGCATGACACCTCAAACCGGCGTCCCGCAAAACAACCGAGTAGGCGATTTCGACGCTTTCGCGATCCCGTTGATCATGCAACGAACCAGCCAATCGCTGGAAGAAGTCCTGCAAACACTGGCCAGCCAAGGTGGACTGAAAGGTCTCTCCGGCGGCATGGCTGATTTGCGAGACATCGAGTCGGCCGCCTCCGAAGGCAACGCCGACGCGAAATTGGCGCTCGGTGTTTACACCGAAGAGATTCGCCGACACCTCGGCGGAATGATGGTCGCGCTGGGTCGCTTGGATGCGATCGTGTTCACCGGAGGAATTGGTGAAAACAGCGACGTGGTCCGGGCCGCCGTTTCTTCAGGCCTGGAAGGTTTTGGCATCGAACTGGATGCCTCCAAGAATGACGGCATGCGTGGTGAAGGAAGCCTGCACACCGAGTCCAGCAAAACTCAGATTCTGGTTTTGCCCACCAACGAAGAATGGATCGTGGCCAAGCGAAGCCTCCGTGCTCTCGCCGCCCAGTAGGCCAGGTCCCACCTGGTTTGATTCAAACGCAATCCAAACACATCACCTCAACCCACCACTCCCATGTTTCTAGCCCGCGTCACCGGATCGGTCGTTTGCACCCAAAAGGTTGCATCCATGACCGGTCACAAGTTGTTGATTGTCGAGCCTTACCGGCTCGATGAGAAAACGCGTGCAAAGCTTTCCTCAACGGGACGCACTTTCATCGCGGTCGACACGTTGGGCGCTGGCGAAGGTGAGTTGGTGCTGGTGTGCCAAGGCAGCAGCGCTCGACTGACCCCTGAAACCAAAACACTTCCCATCGACGCGGTCGTCATCGGCTTGGTCGATTCCGTTCACGTGGATGCCAAAGAGGTAAAAGCCAGCACCTGACACGTGCCATCGCTTTCCTGTTCCACTCCATCACCCCTCACTCATCTCTCATCATGCAACTCGACGAAAACACCATTCGCAGCGTGGTCGCACAAGTGCTCGCGGAAGTCGGCCCGATGCCCAGCATGCCGGATTCGGCGAACGCCTTCGAAGGCAGCCACGGCATCTTCGGCAACGCTTCCGATGCGGTCACCGCGGCTCGTCGTGCGTTCGAACAACTTCGCGAACGTCCGATGGAAGATCGCAAACGCGTGATCGATATCATTCGCAAGATCAGCATTGAGAACTGCGAAGAACTCGGCCTGATGGAAATGCGGGAAACCGGCATCGGCCGCCCCGAACACAAAATCGAAAAACTGCGAGCCCTCGGCGAATTGTCGCCCGGCACCGAGTTCCTGCAAACCAAAGCCTTCTCCGGCGACCACGGTCTCGCGATTATCGAGCGAGCCCCGTTTGGCGTCATCGCGGCGATCACCCCCGTCACGCACAGCTTGCCAACCATCACCGGGAACGCCGTCAGCATGATCGCCGGTGGAAACGCGGTCGTCGTCAACCCTCACCCATCCGGTCGTTTGGTTGCCGTCGAAGGTGTCCGTCGCTTCAACGAAGAAATCGCTCGCGAAGTCGGCATCGACAACTTGATCTGCGTGATCGCTGAACCAACGCTCGAAAGTGCTGCGGAACTGTTCGGTCACCGCGACGTCGCATTGATCTGTGTCACCGGCGGTCCCGCCGTTGGACGTGCAGCACTCAACAGTGGCAAACGAGCCATTGTGGCTGGCCCAGGCAACCCGCCCGTCGTCGTCGACGAAACCGCCGACCTCGACAACGCGGCTCGCTGCATCATCCAAGGCGGTGCGTACGACAACAACTTGTTGTGCATCGCGGAAAAAGAAGTCTTCGTCGTCGACTCGGTCTTCGATGACATGATGGCCGCCATGCGACGTGCCGGAGCCGTTCAACTTGACCAAGCCCAAATCGCAAAGCTGACTTCCGTCGCAATCACTCAAGTCGGCGATGACAACCACGACGCCGCAGCAAAAGACTACATCGGCAAAGACGCCGCAGTTCTGGCCGCCGCCGCTGGTGTGAAGGTTCCCGAATCGTGCGAGTTGGTCTTTGGCGAAACCGACGAACATCACCCATTCGTCAGCGTTGAACAAATGATGCCGTTCATCCCGTTCGTCCGAGCACGTGACGTGGACCACGCCATCGCGATGGCCAAGCACTACGAACACGGCTTCCGTCACACCGCGATCATTCACTCGCGCAACGTTCACAACATGACCAAGATGGGCAAGGAGTTGGACACAACCCTGTACGTCAAAAACGGTCCTTGCATGGCATCGTTGGGACTGGGCGGCGAAGGCTACCTGTCGTTCTCCATCGCAGGGCCAACCGGCGAAGGCGTCACGACACCTGACACGTTCACCCGCGAACGACGCTGCAGCATGATCGACGAATTGCGAGTGGTCTGAGCATGCAACCCGCACGCGTCATCGGTCACACCCGCGCGACCGTCAAACACGAATCGCTGCAAGGCCAACGTCTGGTCCTCATTCAACCTACCGGCGTGAACGAGAAACCAGACGGAGCACCGTTGCTCGTGTTGGACGAACTCGGGTGCCGAGTCGGTGACCGCGTGATGCTGACCAGCGAAACCGGCCCCATCCGCGAGATGACCGGTTTCGAAACCTGCCCCGCTCGCTGGAGCGTCCAGGGACTGATCGACGAACCAACGAAGAAGAAGAAATCCAAGAAGAAGTGAAGTGGCATAGGCTTCCAGCCTGTGATTCAAACACGAACCCAACAACCGAATCCCAGCGAATCCGGCTACCAATCCAAACCCATGACCTCCCCCGCAACCCAATCCGCAACGCCTAACAACGTCGACATCGCGTCGATCGTTGAGCAGGTATTGCGCCGGTTGCGAGACCAAACTGACACCAGCGTTTCGCCGCCCAAACCAGCGACGAATGACCAAACCGTTCACGTTTTGAACGACAAAGTCATCAGCGTCGACGTCATCCAGGGCGTTCCCTCGGGAGTCACCCAGGTTCAGGTGTCCGGAGGCATCGTGACCCCCGCCGCTCGCGACGAAATGCGATCACGCGGAATCACCCTGGCTGGATCGAAGTCCACGCACGCCGCTGCAACCAAACCGGCAAGCAACTCCGGCAAACGCTTCATCCAACTGCACACCGACACATCCTCCAAATCAATTCGCGACGCGCTGACTCGTCAGCTTTCGCTTCGCGGCGTTGATCATTGCCCGCGAGCTCACCGCGCCGTGATCGTGACCGACCGTCCTGCCGCGACCTTGTTCGATCGCATTCAATCGGGTTCACGAGCGGCCTTGATCACCCGCCTCGAAGACATTCCACGCTTCGCAGCGGAAATGGACGCCGACACGTTCGTGCTCGACATGCAGCGATTCAACCTGGTCGCTCTCGTCAACGCGGCGAACACCATCGCTCAATTGCCAAAGCCAACCGCTTCCACGTCACAGGAGACATCTCGATGAAGATCGCTCGTGTGATTGGAACCGTGACGCTTTCGCGAATGCATCCGTCCATGCAGGGCTACAAACTTCGCTGCGTCGAAGTCGTGGAGTCCGCGGACCAAATCCAGGTCAACCAAGACGACGCGAAACCAATCGGTGGTGACACCATCATCGCCTGGGATTTGGTTGGCAGTGGACAGGGGGACTGGGTCGCTTTGGCCGAAGGGCCTGAATCCGCCGCTCCCTTTCGCCCCGACGTCAAACCAACCGACGCTTCCATCGTCGCCATCCTGGACCACTGCGAGGTGCAAACCTCGTGATCAACAAAACTCAATTCGGAACGCCCACCCCGTTCCGATTCATCTCCCATCTCTCGACTTCCCTTTCCTGACTTGGACCACTTGTCATGCAAAACATCCATAAGATCAAACAAGACATTTGCGACATCGGTCGCCGCATCTACAACCGTCAATTCGCGGCGGCCAACGACGGCAACATCACCGTCCGCGTCAGCGAAAACGAAGTCCTCTGCACACCAACGATGCACTGCAAAGGCTATTTGACTCCGGACGACATCTCGATGATCGACATGACCGGCAAACAAATCGCTGGTCGCAAGAAACGCAGCAGCGAAGCGTTGTTGCACTTGGAAATCTACAAGCAACGTGCTGACATCAAGTCCGTCGTTCACTGCCACCCACCACACGCGACTGCGTTTGCGATCGCTCGCGAGCCCATTCCACAGTGCATCTTGCCCGAGGTCGAAGTCTTCCTGGGCGACGTGCCGATCACCAAGTACGAAACACCTGGCGGACAAGCCTTCGCCGACACGATCATTCCTTTCGTTGAGAAGACGAACGTCATGATTTTGGCCAACCACGGCACCGTTTCTTACGGTGAATCGGTGGAACGAGCTTACTGGTGGACTGAGATCCTCGACTCTTACTGCCGCATGTTGTTGCTCGCCAAGCAATTGGGCAACGTGTCGTACTTGGACGAAACCAAGTCGCGTGAATTGCTGGAACTGAAGGACAAATGGGGCTTCAAAGACCCACGCAACACGTCCGAGTACGAAGATTGCGACATCTGCGCCAACGACATCTTCCGCGAATCGTGGAAGGACTCAGGCGTCGAGCGTCGTGCCTTCGCACCACCACCACCGATCAAGACATCCGGTTCGGCATCGGCTGCACCAGCTGGTGTGGACGAAGAGCAACTCGTCAAGCTGATCACCAACGAAGTCATGCGTCAGATGAAAGCGTCGAGCTAGCTCACCAGGTAGCCGGATTCGCCAGAATTCGGATGTGGCATAGGCTTCCAGCCTGTGGTTGCGCACTCACAGGCTGGAAGCCTATGCCACATTCCGGACGTTTTGACCACACAAACCATCCCCCACATCCAACTCAACTGATCCCATGAAAGTTTCCATCATTGGTGCCGGCGGCCTCGTCGGATCTTGTGCCGCTTACGCGTTGCAGTGCGGCGGCTTGGCTCGCGAAATCGCGTTGCTGGACGTCAACGTTGAAACCGCCGTGGGTCACGCGTTGGATTTGCAACACGGTTCGCCAAGCGTCGCGGATCAAACGATCGTGGGTGGTGGTTACGAGCACATCCCAGACAGCGACATCATCTGCATCACCGCAGGCCTGCGTCGCAAACCGGACGAGTCACGTTTGGATTTGATCAACCGCAACACCGACTTGTTCGTCCAAATCCTTCGCGATGTGAAGGCCGCCGGGCCAAAGCAATCCGCGATCGTGCTGGTCGTCAGCAACCCTGTCGATATCCTGACGTACGTCGCCGCCGGCATGCTGGGATTGCCAACCAAGCAAGTCATCGGATTGGGAACGCAGCTCGACACGATCCGGTTCTGTTCGTTGATCGCAGAAGAACTCAAGGCACCACCAACGCAAACGAAAGCGTTGATCTTGGGCGAACACGGCGACACGATGGTTCCCATCTGGAGCAGCGCAGCGATCGGCAGTTTGCCACTCGAAAAATTCCCAGGCTGGACCCCAGCTCTCGCGAATCAGTTGTTCACCCGGACTCGTGGCAGTGGTGCAGAAGTCATCAAACGCAAGGGCGGAGCGGGCTTCGCCGTCGGCATTGCCATCCGCGATGTGATCGACGCCGTGATCCTCGACCGCAAATGCTTGCTGCCCGTCAGCAGCGTGCAATCGGGCTGTTACGGCATCCACGATGTGGCACTCAGTGTCCCCACCGTGGTCGGCCGCACTGGAGTCGTCGACCAACTCGAGATCGACCTCTGGCCCAAGGAAGTCCAAGGCCTGCGAGCCAGCGGCGCCGCCCTCCGCAAAACACTCGACACCGTCCTGCCACGGATCAAGTAGCCGGATTCACCAGAATTCGGAGGTCCACTCGCTCGAGCATCTGAATTCTGGCGAAGACGACGACGGCCCCATCCGGGGCGACATCGTGATGTGCACCACCGGTCTCGGGGCTTCCGCCCCGAGCTACCAACGGCGGCCCCGTCCGGGGCGGTTGTGCATGCATGGCTCCGGAGGAGTCCGCGTTCCTAGCTCGGGGTGTCAGCCCCGAGAAAACGAACCCACCCCCATCCAATCGCCCCGGACGGGGCCGTCGAAACTGAGCGTCCTTCTCGGCAATGACAGGGGTATTGTGCGTCTCCGTGGTCCGGTTGATTTTGGCCGTTGGCCAAACAGATCGATATTGATTCGAGCTCCAGGGGCGATGCCCCTGGCTTCGATGAAACTGGCCGTTGGCCAGTCAACCGCATTGGCCAAAGGCCAAACTCAACATAGCCAGCGGGCAACGCCCCTGGTCTTGCCACGCGCCACCCGCACGCTTTGGCCAACGGCCAAATTCATCCTCGTCACTCCCAAACGTATCGCTCGTCAAACGCAATCCCATAGCGTTTGAGGAAGTCACGGTACTCTTCTTGGAACGTCGTTGCCCGGTGATGCTCTTCTTGGTTCTCGATATACGCAACAACGCTATCACGATGCGTCGAAGAAACGGAGAAGATCCCGTACCCGCGCTGCCAATAGAATTTGTCCAGATTGGGACGTAGCGTCTTCACAAACTTGGACGTCTCACGTTTGACTTTCTCAACGAAGTCTTTTGCTGGATGAATCCGGCCCATATCAAATAAAACGTGAACATGATCGTCGACGCCGCCAACGACCACGAACGGTGCCCCCATTTCGCGTAGAACAGATGCCAGGTAGGCGTGAACGCGGTCTCTGATGTCGTCTTTTGAGAACGGGAACCGGTCTTTGGTGCTGAAGATCAAGTGAACATAGAGTTGAGACAATGACTGTGGCATTGGATGTCTCCCCGTTCGGTTGAATTTGGCCGTTGGCCAAACCCTTCGACGTTGGTTCGAGTCCCAGGGGCGATGCCCCTGGCTTCGTTGAAACTGGCCGTTGGCCAGAGTAGCCAACGACCGACATTCAGCTTAGACGATCACCGCCCCATGATGTTCCGAGAGGCAATTGTGGCGTCTGACATCGCATGCGAGGCGGCCCGGTTGATCTTGGCCTTTGGCCAAACCGATCGATGTCGGTCCGAGTACCAGGGGCGATGCCCCTGGCTTCGATGAAACAGGCCGTTGGCCAGTCAGCCGCATTGGCCAAAGGCCAAACTCAACATAGCCAGCGGGCAACGCCCCTGGTCTTGCAACGTGCCACCCGCACGTTTTGGCCAACGGCCAAATTCATCCGACTCATCGCCCCAGACGAACCGTTCGTCGAATGCCAACGGCGGCCCCGTCCGGGGCGGTTGTGCATGCATGGCTCCGGAGGAGTCCGCGTTCCTAGCTCGGGGTGTCAGCCCCGAGAACCGTTACCCAGAAAACATGTCCATCCGCCCCGGACGGGGCCGTCGAATTGGAACATCGGGGCTTGCGGCGTATCGCCCCATTCTCCGACTCCCTCAACACTCACGGCATCAATCGATGAAATGCCGAACCACTCAGCAACTTGGGATAGAAGTAGGTGCTTTTGGCGGGCATGCGTTCGTGGTTCAAGCTGATCTGCTCGACATCCGACACCGTGGCGGGCATCACGAGCGCCGCGAAGGTGTATTCGCCGTCGCCTTCTGATTCCGCGGCGTCGGTCTCGCCTTTCAAGCCGGCCAACACATCCGTCACCTCGTGGACATAGGTTGGCTTGGGATGATTTGTTTCTTCCAAGCAATCCTCCAACACCAACTTGTGCAGCAAGCTGACTCCCAGCGATCGCCACGTCTCACTTTGGTCGCAGGCAAGCTCCGACATGCGGGCCATCGCCTTCTCATTCGCGTTGACCATCACCCACGTCTCATCTTCCGCGGCATACAACGCCATCAAACTTTGACGATTCGCCAATTGGATTCGCGTCCAAGCATCAGGTGCCGCAGACATGCCACCGCTCAGCGTTTCGCAATCGAAACGATCGCCAAGTCGTTCGATCAACTCATCGGAACGCAGTGGACGAATGCCGCGAATCAGTCGGTGCGTTGGCAGCACGACCAATCCTGGATCGTTCATGCCCACCAACATCGTCATCACAAAGTTCACCGGATGATCCGGGGCGATCCCGCCGGCCTGCTCCGTAACGAAATCCCGGTAGTCACATGCCGTTTCGTATCGATGGTGTCCGTCGGCAACGAACATCGGTTTGTCCGCCAACAATTGACTGGCCTTCGTGACTGCTTCGGAATCCGTGATCGGCCAAACGGTGTGAACCACGCCCGCATCGTCGGTGGCTTCGATCGGTGTGACATCGGCCTTGGCAGCTTCCAGGCATTCAATGACCGCATTGTCATTGTCGGGGTACAAACCAAAGATTGGGCTGTTGTTCTGCTCCGTCGCCTTCAGCAGTTTCAGACGATCCACCTTCGCCTTGGGAAGCGTTTCCTCGTGCGGATGGATGTTGCCTTTCCCAAAAGGCTCCAAACGAACTCGCCCCATGAACCCGCGCCGGGTCACGGTCTTGGACTCACCTTCCTCGCCGGAGACCACAAAGGTTTGGTGAGAAAGATAGAACGCCGGTTCGTCGTCCTGCTTCAGCACACCTTCGCTGATCCACTGTTTAACGAAACCGGCTGCTCGCGAGTACGTCTCGCCAACCTCATCACCAGGTTCCTCGCGATTCAAGATCACGCGAATCACATTGGATGGGTGCCGCTTGTAAAGCACGTCTTGATAGTCTTCGTCAATGACGTCATACGGCGGAGCGACAACTTCGGACAACGACCGAATGTGATCCAGGTTGTAACGCAACGCGGCAAACGGTGTGACCTCTGGCATAACAAGCTCCGATGCAGAACAACGTTTCAAGTCCAAGTCGATTTCCAAACATCCGTGGCATGAACCTCACGCCAACGACTGCGAAATCACATCAACAAACCAGCCGTTTCTGGCAAACCGAACATCACGTTCATGTTTTGCACGGCCGCGCCGCTGGCACCCTTGGTCAGATTATCGATCGCACAAACGATGACAGCACGTTTGCCCGAGGGACGAACCGAAATCTGAACGTGGTTGGTCCCGGCGACATACTTCGTCGCTGGCAAGTGATCGACCACGTGGACGCAAGGTTGGTCCGAGTAAGTGTCTCGCAACAAACTCATCATCGAACGAACGGCTTCCTCCACCGAGCCAGCTTTGCCCGCCGGCTTCACATAAATCGTCGACAGGATGCCACGATCCATCGGTGTCAGGTGAGGCGTGAACATCACTTCGATCGGAGCCCCCGCGATCCGTTCAACCAAGTCCGCGATCTCGGGTGCGTGACGGTGAGTGCCTACCGCGTAGGCGGAGATCGATTCGTTGGTCTCGCAGTACAGCGTTCCCAATTTCGGTGAACGACCGGCTCCTGACACGCCCGACTTGCTGTCGACAATGATGTCGTCGGTATCGATCAATCCCGCTTTCACCAGTGGAGCAAGTGGCATGATCGCAGACGTGGGATAGCACCCTGGATTGGCAACGATGTCCGCACTGCGAATTTCGTCCGCGAAAAACTCGGGCATGCCGTAGACGACATTGCCAATCCGTTCCGGCCATGGATGCTTGACGCCGTACCAGTGCTCGTACGTCTCAAGGCTCGACAGCCGGAAATCGGCACTGAAGTCGATCACCCGCATGCCAGCGTCGGCCAATTGCTTGACGCTTTCTGCGGAGGCTCCGTGGGGCAAGCAGCACATCGCAACGTCGGCCGATTTGGCGATCACGTCCGCGTCGAGCGGTTGCAGCGCCACGTCGCAGCGTCCGGCCAACATCGGATGAATTTCCGACAGCGGTTTGCCCTCGTCTTGGCGACTGGTCGCGACCACCAACTCCGCACTGGGATGGGTGAGCAACAGTCGGGCGACTTCGAGTGCGGTGTAACCGGTCGATCCAACGAGAGCGACGCGAAGATTAGATGATGACATGATGCAACTAAGGAGGCTTCAACTCGGAACGGGTTCACTCAAGTGGTGAACGATCTCGCACCGATGTTGTCGCTTTTTCCGGCGCCAACGACAACCATGTGACTCCATCGGAAAAGCTGGTCGGCCGAGCCGCGCGAAGAACAGGAGTCCAAATGCAGACAGCTATCAGCCCGAGATGAGCACCAGGCCCTTGTCGCGCGAAGCACTCCAACAGGTCGTCAGTCGCTCTTGCGGCCCAGGGTCGGGAAGACCAGGCGTCCCGCGAATTGGCGTGCGATTTCCAGCACCGATGCCAAGTCGTCTTTCTCAAAATAGCCAGCGACGTTTTTGTCGTAGGCCAATGCAATGTCGCGTTTATGGCGAGAAGTCGTCACAACGAATACAGCCAACCGTTTCAACGATTCGTCCCGGCGGACTTCTGCCAAAAATTCGTGCCCATTGAGTCCAGGCATGTTCAGGTCGAGAAACGCCAGAACGCCGATATCGTCGTTCTCGTCGACCATGTCACGCAGCTTTTGCAAAGCTTCGCCGCCATCGCTGGCGTGGACCAATTCGCAATCGACGTGGTTGCGTTTCACCGCACGGCGAAACGCCTCGGCGTCAACCGCGTCGTCCTCGATCAAAAGGAACGTCGGACGTTTCACGTCGTCTTGGTTCGAGCTGTCGACAGGAGACGGTTTCATGTGGGCACGTTTGCAATGGGGTCTGCAGCGAGAGCGCCGTTGGATGACGCCTTCACTGTATCGATCTGTACCGGCCAAGTGAACCAGAATGTGGTTCCCTCTCCCGGTGACGACTGGATTCCTATTTCTCCGCCGTAATGTTCCACATGTTTCTTCGCGATCGCAAGTCCCATGCCGCTTCCTTCGGAAACTTCTGGAGCTACTCGCTGATACATTTGGAATACCTTTTCGTGAAATCGAGGCTCGATCCCGATGCCGTTGTCGCTGACTTCCCACTTGTACCAACCATCTTTCTCGCAGCAACGAACATCGACGTGTCCGTCCAGTCCCTTGTCGTTGTACTTGATCGCATTGGTGATCAGGTTCAATAACACTTGCTTCAATGGAGTCCGAGCGGTCGACAAAGTTGGAAGCGAATCCCAAGTGACGCGACAACCGTCCGAATTATCCGCCATTTCAACGATTGATGAAACCAGTTCATCGCTGTCCACCATTTCCGGGCGAGTGTCCAAGCGACCAACACGGGAATAATTGAGCAGATCGTCGAGCAGGCATTCCATGCTCCGAACGCGAGATTGCATGTGAGCCAAATGCGTTTGCGAGGTTTCAGGCAAGATGTCTTCGCAGTCTTCCTGGACCCAACTCGCCAAATGCTGAATTCCTCGCAAAGGAGACTTCAAATCGTGGGACGCAATGTAGGCGAAGTTATCGAGTTCGCGGTTGGACTCAACAAGTGCATCCGCCTTTTTTGCCAGCTCTTCGCTGAGAGATTCCGAGCGTTTCAGCAGCTGATTGGTTTCCTGATTCTTGTCGCTAAAGACTCTCGCCGCGTTGATCATCTGAGCGATTTCGTCGGTGCGTCCGCTTTCATCGGCGATGGCCATCGTTTCGCCAGCCGCCAAGCGCCGGAACATCTCGGTCAAGCGACCAATGGGCCCGACAACCGCCATCGAGAGGGTCGTCGCCAGCAGGATGGCGAGCAAAACCGCTCCGATCGCGGCGCCCGCGGCCAAGTACTGCGACCGCTTGAAAGACGCTTCGCGGTTCCGCTGGTTCAGTGCCTTCTGCTCCTGAACGTAAGTCTTCAGCTGTGAAGACTGATAACTAAACTCCGATATTTCACCAGCCATCACGACGTTGGAATAAACCATGTAACCGCGAGTGGCTTGGAACGCTCGAGTCCCAACTCGTTGAAATTCGGCGAGACTCGCAAGAATTTCCTCGATCAGTTGTTGAACATCGTCCTCTTGGTTCTCAGGATCGTCCTTCAGTTCTTTGCAAATCAGCCGGGATCGCTCGAGGTGTTGAGTCGCGAGATCGAAGCTCTCGGATTTCGGATGATTGAAGTATTCAAGCAGTGATCGATGGGCCGAGACATACGCTCCTCGAGACCCGCCGTGCTTGCGTATCTGTGGTTCTTTCTCGACCGGAGTCTCCATCCACTCGGCGCGAAGTTCGTTGAATGCAACGCGAACACGTTCTGCCTTTTCCGGCAACTCAACCTGAACCAAACGAGATCGGATCTCGCGTTCTTCCGCAGCCAATTTCATTTGACTGTTCAATACGTCTAAGTGGCCTTCCATTTGGTTCAACGTGTCTTGGATCGCGGGGTTGTTGCCCTTCGCCCGCTCAATCTCTGCCGCCAAACCGTCCTGCAAACTCAACGCGGCGCGGTACTGCGCGGAAGCTCCAGTCAGCAAATATCGTTCGCTACGAGACTTCAGCTCCTGAACCTTCCGGTCGATCGATTCAATTGCGACCGACGTGTTCTCCGCTCGTTGGTACTCAGCAAAGCTCTTCAACAACGCCGATTGCCCGGTGATACCAATCCAGGCACTCGTTACACACAACAGCACGAAACAAGCAGACGCCAAGTAAATGCGCTGCCTCAGAGTCTGTCCTACAAAGCGAGCCAACATTGCATTCATCCTGACAAGAACTCATTCCAATGCTGGAGGCTGGCCTCGTACGACTTCATGACCGTGTTCCAAACCGCGATATTGCTGAATCGCTTTTCGTAAGAACCGCCGTCACGAGAGTGGCCCTGCTTCACGACGACCTGTCCCGTGGTGCCGAGCAAATCTGTCTCCGCTGGTTCGCCTTGGTACCAGTAGTCCCACTCGGCTGAGCTGAGTTCCTCGCGAGAACGTTGGGGATTCGAGATGTAGTAACCTTGCCTTGCAATGAAAGCACCAGGCCATCCCGACAGCCACCAATTCATGTATTCGTAGGCCGCGTCCTTGACTGGACCGGTCGTCTTCGAGGACAAGCACATCACACCATGCCAAGCCCGATAGCCTTCTTTGGGCGATGCATAGACGCAATCGATCCCGCGGCCCTTCAGGTCAAATACGGCGGGAGAAAACATGCTTTCGATCACAGCTTCGCCGCGGCTCATCAAATCAACCGACGCTGGAACGCTGCTCCAAACCCCGCGAAAATGTCCGCTCTGCCGATAAGGCTCCAAGACTTTGAAAAGCGTTTCCAGATCTGTTTCGCTGAGATTGCCGATGTCTTCAAACTCCGCCAAACCTTTCGCTTGGACCGCCAAGGCGAGATCGAACAATCCGATCGTTGGCTCATTCACGATCGCGACTCGTCCGGCCCATTCCTCATCGAGCAACCACGCCCAGGATTCGGTCTCGTACGGAATGCCTTGAGGTACGACGGCGGCGTCGTAGCCAAACGAATCAACGTTGTGGACATAGGGCAGGAAGGTAACGTGGTCGGTCGCCTTGCCGCCAAGCGTTCCATCGGGCTGGATAAACAACAGTTTGTTCGGCGCGTCACCCGCCCCTCGTTTCGCATCGGGCGTCAAACGTCCGACTCGAGTCAGTGGGTTGATCTCGTCCCAGTAACGGATGCGGTTTCGTTCGATCGGTTGGATCGCCCCAGCCTGCCAAAGGACCCGAATGCTGTTGGACCATTGCTCGTACAAGTCGAACGTTTCCGGTCGCGTTGAAGCTCGGTGCAGCACCTCAGCACTTCCGCCGGGCGAGAACTCCAGTTGGATCCCGAGATCAGCCTCGGCACGGACGCGCAAATCTTCTTGCAACGTCACGTGTGTCCCCAGGACTCGCACGACCGGTTTGGTCGGGACGTGAATCGTCGGAGGATCGAACGCCGTCGATCGAGCGATCGGCGTCGATGCAGCAACGGTCGCCAGCGTTGCGCCAATCATTTCGCGTCGATTGAGATTCATGGCAACCGTCGTAAAATATGAGATCGTGGAGAAACAAGCAGGAGCAGTCTTTGAAAGCTGACCGCATGTCAGAGATAAAACATACGGCGCAAACAAAAACGGGCGTCTGAAGCAGATCAAACGCCCGTTGTATGTGTCAACTGTTCAATGCTCTGCGTACTCAAGATGAGCACGCCTCGTTTCGATCCCATATCCCCCATCGAAGCTGTGAAGGCCGAAAGAGGCCCTCCAACGATGAGAAACCTTTTCAACCGAGCAACCGGATGCGAAAACATCCGATTTGGCTCGATCGAAAATTTTTCGGACTATTCCGAGTCGGAAGTCGGGATCAACGGTCCAGCCGATCCCAAACCGCCCTTCAAATCGCCTTCGTCCATCGGAGTCGGCATGCCCGACTCGGCGGCTTCGGCTGCGGCGGCGGTCTTCTCTTGCTCTTCGCTCCAGTCAACTCGTTTGAGCGACAGACCGATTTTGCGTTCGTCGGTGTCCACGCGAAGCACTTTGACTTCGATTGGATCGCCAACCTTGACCACTTCTTCCGGATCTTCGACTTTGTGCTCGGCCAATTCGCTGATGTGCAGCAAACCTTCCAAGCCGTCTTCGAGTCCGATGAAGACACCGAAGTTGGTGATCTTCGTGACCTCACCCTTGACCAATTGGCCGGGTTGGTACTTGTCTGGAATGTCGCCATCCCAGGGGTCGTTGTCGAGTTGCTTCAGACCCAAAGCGATCCGGCGACGTTGTTCGTCGACGCTGAGGATACGGCATTCGATCTCTTGGCCCTTCTCCAGCACTTCGCTCGGGTGAGCGATCTTGCGGGTCCAGGACATGTCGCTGACGTGCAACAGACCGTCGATCCCTTCTTCCAACTCGATGAAGGCACCGTAGTTGGTGAGGTTGCGAACCTTGCCCTTGACGTCTTTGCCTTCGGGGTAACGTTCGAGGACTTCGTCCCATGGGTTTTTCAGCGTTTGCTTCATACCCAGCGACAATTGCTGACCTTCGGGATCGACACCCAAGATCATGACATCGATCTTGTCGCCGATATTGACCAATTCGCTTGGGTGATTGACCCGTTTGGTCCAGCTCATTTCGCTGATGTGAACCAGACCTTCGATGCCTGGTTCCAGCTTCACGAACGCACCGTAGCTCATCACGTTGACGACTTCGCCAGGATGAACCGATTCGACCGGGTACTTGGTCTCGATGTTTTCCCAAGGGTTGCGGTCTTTTTGCTTCAGACCCAAAGCAATTTTTTGCTTTTCGCGGTCGATGTGCAGAACCTTGACTTCGATCTCTTGGTCGATCGACAGCATTTCGGTTGGGTGACCGATTCGTTCCCAAGCCATGTCGGTGATGTGCAACAAACCGTCGATGCCGCCGAGGTCAACGAACGCACCGAAGTCGGCGATGTTCTTGACGATACCTTTGCGGATTTGGCCGACTTCCAGCTCTTGCATCAAGTAAGCGCGATCTTCTTCACGCTGACGTTCGATCAAGCTGCGGCGGCTGATGACGATGTTGCGACGAGTGTCGTCGATCTTGAGCACTTCGGCTTGGACAACACGACCGATGAAGTCGCCGATGTCGCCGGGACGACGAATGTCGACTTGCGAACCAGGCAGGAAGACGTTGACGCCGATGTCGACGAGCAAGCCACCTTTGATTTTGCGAATGACGGTACCGGTGACCACTTGGCCCTCGGCAACCGTTTCCATCATCGCTTCCCATTCGATGATCTTCTCGGCTTTTCGCTTGGACAGCGAAATCATGCCATAAGGATCGTCGGCTGCACCGAGCTCATCCTCCATCTCTTCGATCAGAACTTTGACCGTGTCGCCGATCTTCGGCTGGTCCTCTTCGGGACCCCACTCATCCAGTCCGACCGTGCCTTCACTTTTGAAGCCGACGTCGACGAGAGCCCACTCGTCGTTCAGTTCAACAATTCGTCCGTCGACGATTTTGCCGGAGTTGTAATCTTGCTGCTCAGCAGCAATCGCGTCGAGAAGCCATTCTTCGGCTTCGTCCTCCGGGGCAAGCAGCGCCAAATCGCCGAGGATGTCGTCGTCTTCGAGGGAGCGGATGAGGTTGCGGTTAACCATAAAAACGTTACCGATGGTGAAATCGTATCGATCGGGCTCCGGCAAATGACCCGTCGATCCGTCACCTGGGTTGGTGGTGTGGATTGTAAAACTATAGCCGGAGGGGGGCGTCCCCGCGGACTCGCCGCGGCGCCTAGCCGAGAAGCCTACCAAAGTCGGAAATTCGTCACAATGCGTTTGTTGGTCTGGACACCCCGCCGACGATTGTTTTACAGGCGACGAACGTGAGGCATGACACGTGATCTGAGACCCGTGGACGGATCGCAGCCACCCGGACACCGAAATCCTCGGTCCATCAGCGGCGATCCTTCACCGACACCAACCACCCAATTGAGATATGAACCTGAATTTTTTCGACTGGCTACGAGACGGCGTTCGCCAATCCGTCATCCTGGGCGTGAGCGACGCGGTCGAGCAAATCGGCACTCCTGACGAGTCGTCCGAAATCAACCCGCAAGTCGCGGCGTTGCTGCAAGAACCGACGACGGGTAAACAAGCCCTGCCGGCCAAGAAGGGCACGCGCTCGACCGGCCGAAAAGCCGCCCCGCGGAAACGCTTGGGCAAGTCGCTGCAGGAATTGAATCCGCCGGCGAAGTGATCTCGCCCGCGAGACCAACTCCGCTGCCGAAAAACGCACGCTGGCCTCCCAAGGCCGGCGAAGGCAAATCGTCGGGTCGCAGAGCCTGACCGGCACGCTCAATAGGGCCACAAAGCAAACGCTCCACGTCGACTCACGTGGTGGCGCCTTTTTGGCCAAATCGGGTTAGAATCAGAATCGAACGTTCACTTCCCTGCAGAACGATCCTTTCCTTCGCTTCCCAATGAGACCACGCCCGATGTCAAAAGGCCGGATCACGATCCAGGACATCGCCAATCGAGCAGAAGTCTCCAAGAGCACCGTTTCGCGAGTCCTCAACAGCCCGCTGATTGTCCAAGCCGACAAACGCGAACGCGTGATGGCGACAATGGCGGAACTGGGCTACGAACCCAATCAAGTCGCTCGATCGTTGGCCGGTGGCCGCTCGATGACAATCGGGATCGTGACCCAAAACATCGGCACGCCGTTCTATGACTCGGTCGTGCAAGGCGTGATGCAAGGGCTGAACGGAACGGGCTTCTCACCCATCGTCGGTGACGCGATGCTGAAGCAGAATTTGTTTCTCGACGCCGCCCGAACTCTGATGGGACGAAATGTCGACGGATTGATTTTGATCGCGGGCGACATACCGTCTGAAAAAATCGAAGAACTCGGCGAGCAAAAACCAACACTGGTCGTCGCGAGAGAAATGCCGGATTGGAATGGCGTGAACATCGCAACGAACAACTTCCAAATCGGTGCCAACGCGACGCAAACGCTGATCGATCACGGCCATCGAGAAATCGTTCACATCTCGGGGCCCGCGGATCACATCGATGCGATTGGCAGGCTCGCTGGATTCCAACACGCGATGCAGCAAGCCGGAATCGAGGTGACCAACGATCACATCATCCACGGTGACTTCCACGCGGAATCCGCCGCGGACGCGATCGAGACACTGGTTCAGCGCGGCGTGCCCTACACCGCGATCTTTGCCGCGAATGACCTGATGGCATTCGGTGCACGACTGGCTCTCCATCGCCGGCAGGCTTCCGTTCCCGATCAGGTTTCGTTGATTGGCGTGGATGATCAACCGGAATCGGAGTGGATGATCCCGCCACTGACCACCATCCGCCAGCCCGGCAAAGAGATGGGCCAGGCCGCAGCCACCGCCATCATCGCGATGATCAACGGCGGCCAACCAGACTTGCCGACACTCGGCGGCGACGTCGTGCTCCGTGAATCGGTTCAGCAAAGAACTGCGACGTAGCTAGACTCGAAACTAACAGCGTTTGTAGCGTCAGGGCGCGAGCCCTACGGTGTTGCGGCACCGGGCGGCTTGCGCCGCACCGCTATGTGAGGTCGGTGTTTTAAATCGGTTATTTCTCGGTGGAGGACCACCGAGCTACAGTTGCAGGCCGCTTCGTCAGAACAGCCACTTCTCAAGGTGCATCATCCACACCAGCACCAACATCAGCAACGTTACCAACGAAACTGTCATCCGCGTTGCCCACTTGTGCCCTGATTCGACTCGCAACCCGCGAGCGTAGAGCACAAACGATGTCCCGATCATGATCGTCAACACGTTGACGCAGACCAAGATCAGCGGCCCAAACACCGGCCATCCACGCTCGGTCGATTCCCAAACATTGAACGATGCCTGCAAACCCGCGGTCGAAATGGGCGGCACCAACGCCGCCGCAATCGCCGCTCCCGCCAAAGCCGACGACAAGTGACTTCGCGTGCGAGCGTATGAAGCCGCCATGCCGCCGACCAAACCGACACAGAAATCCAACGGCGATGGATTGCAGCGGCCCCACATCTCATCCGTCACAACCGGATGATGCACCAACCGAACCAGCAATCCAAACAGGAAGCTCGATCCAAACGCGCCCGCAAAACCGATTCCAATCGAAAGCATCGAACGCCGGAACAACGGCCGGTTTCCGTGGGCCAACGACAATCCGGCCCCCATGATCGGCGTCATCAAAGGAGCAATCAACATCGCACCAATGATCACCGCCGCCGAATTCTGCAGTAAACCAAAGGCGGCCAACATCGCCGCCGCCGAAATCAATCCAAGGAACTCCAAACTGGGCTCGGATCCTTCCTCGAGAGACCGAGCCAACTCCAACCGTGCCTCACGATCCATCGGCTCGGCCACGTGACTGGCCCAATAGCGAACGCTCGCCGACAACGACTGATTCCAACTCTCTTTCTGACTGACCAACGCCACCGAGGCTTGCGTCGATTGACCAAGCAACGCTCGAGCAACTTTGTAGTGCGGCTCGGACGAAGGCTTCGAACCAAACGGCACCCAAATCAAATCGCCAGCGTCACAGCGCTGGCGTTCCAAACTCAGTGCTTTCTCGATCGCCGCATCAATTGGGTCAGGATGCTCTGACTCGGAATCAGACGGCGGCTCACTTTGCTTGGCTAGTTCGGTCAACCATTCGTGTCCCAAATGCAACCCGGGATCCATCCCCAACAAACGCCGCGAGATCCATCGGGTTACTTTGTCAGACGAATCGTCGATCGAGAAAACATGATGAGACGACTCCGGCGGAGCTCCCTTCGAACTCAGCCAAACTGATTTGATCGCACACCGATCGAACAAGGTCGCTTGGAACCGGTCGTCATCCACATCGTCGACCATCAACAACAAACGCGAATCCCACTTGGCCAGCTGCAGCGAAATCGCCTCCACATCGGCTTCCACTCGCTCGACGCGATTGGGTGACTTCGTGGCTGCTTGCTTCGGCGACTCTGACCCGATGCTCTCCAGCTCCTTTTGACTGCGAAGCTCCAGCGTTCGGTGATCCAACCCCAGCACCAGTATGTCCGCACGCAACTTCGTCGATTCCGCGAATTGACGAAGCCAGGGCAGCCCATCGGCCAACTGCTTCTGCGAACCGACCAGCAACGTGACGCTCATGCCCGCGAACCCAACAAGCTTGCCGCGGCTTCGTCCAACACAAACGTGACGCTTGAATGCTGCTGAAGAAACGACGCCGGCATCTGCGAAGTAACCGGGCCGCGAACGGCTCGCTCGACCGCTTCCGCTTTCGACTCGCCCGTCGCGATCAAAACAATCTCACGAGCTTCCAAAATGGTCGCGATTCCCATCGTGAGTGCCCGCCGCGGAACGTCCTCGGGTGCTTCAAAAAACCGTGCATTCGCGGCGATGGTTTCTTCCGTCAAATCCACCACTCGCGTGCGACTGTCTTCCGTCGCACCGGGCTCGTTAAACCCGATGTGCCCGTTCGCACCCAAACCAAGCAATTGCAAATCGATGCCGCCCGCTTCGGTGATCAATGCCTCGTATTGCTCTCCCGCTTTCGCCAGATCATCCGCCGTTCCATCGGGCAGATGGGTGCGCTTTGGATCAAAGTCGGTCTCACCGAACAAACGAGATCGCATGTACGCGTGATAGCTTTGTGGATGAGCGGGCGGCAACCCAACGTATTCGTCCAAGTTGAACGTGGTGGCCTGCGAAAACGACAGGTGACCGGCTCGCACCTTCTCAACCAAAAGCTCATACGTTCGTTCGGGAGTTCCACCCGTGGCCAGGCCAAGAACACTTGCCGGTTCGCGACGAACCTGCTCGACGATGCAACCCGCCAATCGTGCGGAGGCCGATTCGTGGTCGGCAACAATCTCTAACTCAATCACGTTGATTCCGCCCACCCGCTCAAAAAGGATCCCAGAGTCACGCCCACTGTTTCTCTGTTTCAGCAACCGCCGCGGTCAGCCATCTTCTCATCGAATCGCCAGGCAAATCAGCCAGGCAATCTCGAACCCACTCCGGCACAAAGACGCGAACGCGTTTGACATGATTGTCGAACTGCCGGTTGGCCAACACCGACGCAACCGGCGAGACATCCCCCAGCGTCGCGACCTCGCCCGACCGAAGCACGATGTCGATGTTGATGTCGACCTCCAGCTTGACCGGAGGCGCATCAATCAGCACCAACTCCGGCTCAACGGGCTTTCCAATCGCATCGCTGATAGAATCGGCCAATGGTTGCGAACAAGACGCGAGCCACCAATACGGACGCCTCGCCAGAATCTGGTGCATGTCTTCGCCGGACTCAACGTTGAACTCCGCCGCTCGCTTAAGCAACTTCCGAGTCGGCCCGAACAACCCATCCGCCAAACTCTTCACCGGTCCACCACGCTGATCCGCAGCGTCAACAAACCGACTGACCCAAGCTGACTCGCTTAGATCTATCCACTCGGTGATGTCGGCTTTCTGGCCGTCGACAGTTTGCTGCAACTCGTGAACGGCTCGCTGCAACATCGCGGTGGCGGACCGAACCGTGTGATGCCAGTAGACTTCGCTGAACATCACATAGCGACCGAAGACCATCATCTCCGCCGCAGTACGTCCTTTTTCGTGAATGGCTAGCTTCGGCCGATCCGGATGCCGGACCAACGAAGCGATGATTCGCATCGGATCAAAGTTTCGACCGTACGGAACCCCCGCATGCAGACTGTCACGTTGCAAGTAATCCAATTTGTCGACATCGATTGGCCCACTCAGGCAGCTCGCATAAAACGCGATGTGCTCCGACGGAGTTGCCGCTGGATACTGATCAATCTTTTTCGGACACAGGATCGCCATGACGTCGTCGGCGGTGCACGACCAATCCGCCAGCAGTGCATCGGCGAGCGGCCCGGACCGCAACATCGCTTCGACACGTTCCTCGTGTCGCGGCATACCGGACTGGCCCATGTCTTCGATGGGATGGCAAAACGGCCAGTGACCAGCATCGTGCACCAAAGACGCGACAATGAAGGCTTCTGATGCACGAACGTCATCAGCGTCTTGGGTTGCTGGGCTTTGATTCGCTAGGCTCGGCTCGCCGACCTGATTCAAGACTCGTAATGCCCAGGCATAGACGCCAAGCGAATGCTCCAATCGGCTGTGCATCGCTCCCGGATAAACCATGGACACCAACCCGAGCTGACTGATCGACGCCAGCCGCCTCATTGGAGAGGTGTCAATCAATCGCTGAACACGAGCCGAGACGGGGACATCGATCGCCGGCGGAATCCGCAACCGTGACGGCCCGCGATCCATCAAATGCACTTCAGGAACACACACAGATTCGCGGTCGCTCAAACGGACAAATCCTGAACCGTGCCATTCATTTGCCTGGCTCGATCGAGAAATGTTGATTCAGTCGCCCTGGTAACCTCCACCGGGAAAGACAATTGCACGAGATCGTCGACGAACTCCTCGTCTTCCCAATCCGGATCCAGCTCACGGCGTGCTCCCGGTTGCCCCGCGAGCGAAACACCTGCGACCAGAGCCAGCAAAATCACGGTGACGAAGTACAAACCGGATTGAGCCAGCCCGTTGATGAACTCCAGCTCAAACGCCCCCACCGAAACCGCCGCCCCGATCAGGATCATGACGGAAAACACGATCCCGGCCGTCGTCCAAGACATCTCGCTGGCATGGTCCAATTCCAACACGTACGCAGGAACGAACGCGTAGACCAGCCAAATCGCTGTGTAAATCGCCGAGCAGATCAGGACTCGGTTGCGAAGCTCAACCCCAGCGTAGGGTTCCAATTCAGCGTCGTGAACGAAGCTGTACCCTGTTCGCACCACGGGCGGCGCAAGCAATAGAATCCCGATAATCTGAGCCCATAGCGGAGCCCCACCCATCGCAAAGCGGAACCCGAGAGCCAGAAAGAGCATCCCAATGACAACGCCTGCTGCGATGTAGAGGTGCCGCCGCGTGAAATCTCGGTCTGTCCGAGTGATCGGCTTGAGGACGCTCTGTCCCTTTGAATCCTTCGGCCCATCGTCTTCGGGCGCGTGGATCGTGACGGCTTCGGAAGCGTCGGGGACCCGAATCGTCTTTTTGCAGGCCGGGCAGGGCCCCTGCTTCCCAGCAAACTTGTCGCTGACTTGGAACCGTTTCAGACAATTTGGACAAGTGACTTGAATCGGCATGGGGGGCGGCGAACCGGTCGAATCGGGACGAAAATATCAGACGGCGGTGCACTTTGTGACAGCCGAAAACGAGCGAGGTGTGGGTTGTAGCGAGAGCTTAACAGAAAATGAATCCGATTACGCCAGCACTGGCGAGTTCGCCGATTCACAATCCATGACACCAACTAATCTTCACGGCATCCCCGGGAAGTTGCTCCTCCGCCCGCTCAGCGTGCTATGGATTGAGTAGCTTTTCACACCGCAGCTCGGGTGCCCCAACGGGGGCGATCAAAAGTTGCGGAGGGGGAAGCGGAATTGGTTCAGGAAGCTAGAATGGACCTGAACCAGATACCTTGAAGTCGTGCAATACGTGCAGCCCCACCAGGTCGCACCCGATGCCGCGACTTTGAGCACTTAACAATCATCCAGATGTGGAAAGTCCGATTAGGCGACGAATTCACTCTGGCTGAACTTTCCGGTCCGCCGGCGGTGACAATGAAACAAGTGTCACCCAAGTGGACGAAGTCCGCGCTGACCAAACGATTTCCTGGTCGAAACGACCGGCACCAGTCATAACCCGCCGCGTCAGCAAGGCCGTCCAAGCCTCCCGTAGGCCAGGTCTCACCTGGCACCCCAACCGATGCTTCCGCCAGGAAGCGAGCCGTCCCCCAAAGCATCCGCCTGTGGCCCTGAGCCCCTGCGGCCCTTTCCCACTTCCCAACAATGCCCCAGAAGATCTTCGTTGCTGGACACCGAGGCATGGTCGGATCGGCCATCCTTCGCCGATTTGCCGACCGCGATGATCTGCAAATCATCACTCGGACTCGGACCGAGCTCGATCTTTGCAACCAAGCTGCTGTCAACGAGTTCTTCGAATCGGAACGCCCCGACACTGTTGTCTTTGCGGCAGCCAAAGTCGGTGGGATTCACGCTAACGCGACCTACCCGGCCGATTTCGCCTACGACAACACCATGATGGCGGCCAACGCCATCCACGCGGCGTACCAAACGGGTGTCTCACGGTTCTTGTTTTTAGGTAGCACCTGCATCTACCCGCGGATGGCTCCTCAGCCGATCCAAGAAGACGCTCTACTGACCAGCCCGCTTGAAGAAACCAACGAGGGATATGCCCTGGCAAAAATCATGGGGCTAAAGCTTTGCCAGTACTACCGACAACAGCACGGCGCACTCTTCCATAGTGCGATGCCTACAAACCTTTATGGCCCAGGCGACAACTACCACCCCGACAACTCACACGTGATTCCGGGCCTCATTCGCCGCTTCGACGCCGCAGCGAAAGAGAACGCCGACTCAGTCACCGTTTGGGGCAGCGGTAAACCAAGACGTGAATTCCTGCACGTCGATGACTTGGCCGCCGCCGTGGAACACCTGCTCAAGCTTGAAAACCCTCCAAACTGGGTCAACGTCGGAACGGGAGTCGACCTCACAATCGCCGATCTTGCCAAAAAGATTGCAGAGGCAACGGGCTTCAAAGGACAAATCGTCCAAGACGCCAGCAAACCAGACGGGACCCCCGTTAAATGCACCGACATCAGCCGAATCCGGTCCACCGGTTGGCAACCAACCATCAGCCTGGACGATGGCCTCACCCAAACCGTCGCCGACTATCGACAACGAGCCCAATCCGGCGAAGTCCGCTCGGTCTAGCCTCTACGTCACCAATCACCACCCGCTGTCATAACCCGCCGCGTAAGCAAGGCTTGTCGAATTTGCTCTAGGTTGGCCACTCTCGGCCGACTTCTAAAACTTCGACGGGCAAGAGTGCCCATCCCACACCGTGAAAACGCCGTAGGCAACTCAAACGACAAGCCGGCAAGCAAGGCGTCCATCCTTCATAAGCCGCCGCGTAAGCAAGGCATCCCCTCACACTCCGTACCCGCATTCGCCAGAATTCGGAAAACCCTGAACCTGTGGCCCTGAGCCCCTGCGTCCCTTTCCCACTCTTTTCCTACCATGACCAAAACCGCACTCATCACCGGCATCACGGGCCAAGACGGCTCCTACCTCACCGACTTGCTGCTGGAAAAGGGCTATCAGGTCCACGGGATCGTTCGTCGAAGCAGCACTTTCAATACCGACCGGATTGATCACGTCTACAAAGACCCGCATGAGTCTTCCAACCTGCACTTGCACTATGGCGATCTGACCGACGGTCAAAACATGACCAACCTCGTCTTGGACATCCAACCCGACGAGATCTACAACCTCGGTGCCCAGTCACACGTGCGGGTTTCATTCGACTCGCCTGTTTACACGGTACAAACCGTTGGCCTTGGCTCGCTAAACGTTCTCGAAGCCGCTCGCCAACTCAACAAGCAAAAACCGACTCGCGTCTACCAAGCCAGCAGCAGTGAAATGTTCGGCGACGTGATCGAAACACCGCAGACCGAAACGACACCGTTTCAACCGCAAAGTCCTTATGCCTGTGCCAAGGTTTACGCCTTCCACCAAACGGTGAATTACCGGCACGCCTATAACTTGTTCGCCAGCAACGGCATTCTCTTCAACCATGAGTCCCCACGCCGCGGCAAAACGTTTGTGACTCGCAAAATCACTCGTGCCGCCACACGGATCAAGCTCGGGCTGCAAGACAAACTCTATCTCGGCAACCTCGACGCCAAACGAGACTGGGGCTATGCCAAAGACTATGTCGAAGGCATGTGGCGAATCCTCCAGCACGACGAGCCCGATGATTTTGTCCTAGCCACCGGCGAAACTCAAACCATTCGCCAGTTCCTCGACTACACCTTCGAAGCCTTGGGCCTGGATTGGAACAAGTACGTCGAGATCGATCCTCGATACTTCCGCCCCACCGAAGTCGACCTGCTACTGGGCGACTACTCCAAAGCCAAAACCAAACTCGGCTGGGAACCAGAAACCAGCTGCAAACAATTGGCTGAGCTGATGGTCGAACACGACCTCGAACTCGCCAAAACCGAGTTAGCCCAAAAGTCACTCTCATAGCACCAAATATGGGATAGGCTTGTGGCCTTTTTGTACCCCACATCTTTTGGGAGCCGCTTGCGTTGGGAATACAAGCGATTTAAGGCTAAACATCCCTTGCCGAGGAATCATTAGTGTTTGATTAGCGGCGATTAGTGTTCCCTTGACCGCTCTGGTGGAACACTAATCCACTCTGATCGGACACTAATCTTTGGTGTTTCGAGATGTGGGGTATAAAAAGGCTTGTGGCCTGTCATCCCCCATATCACCTGTTCCCCATGTCACCTGTAGGCGACGAAGCCCCCTTCGTCGCTCACCTACACCCCACCGAACCTATCAGCTGCCGAGCGTTAGCTCCGGTTCCCTGGCGGCCCCCCTCATCACAACGCGCCGCGTAAGCAAGGCCCACCCCGTAGCCGGACTCGCCAGATTCGGCCATCCACAACCGAGCCTATCAGCCGCCGAGCGTTAGCTCCGGTTCCCTGGCAGCCACCCTCATCACAACCCGCCGCGTAAGCAAGGCCCGCCCCGTAGTCAGATTCGGCCATCCAACATCGTGCACCTCTCCCGAAACGAAGTTTGGGGAGAGGTCGAGCGACGCCGTTCAGGCGTACGCGAGGGTGAGGGCCGAGCATGGGAAACGGCGCGCATTACCCTCCCCCGAATTCTCGCTGAACGCTCGCATTCCGACCCTCCCCAACTGCGTTCAGGAGGGTGATTTCAACCTTGCGAGCACGGCACTTCAACACCGCACGACATCTTCGGAGTGAAGGCCTCGGAACACCATCCTGAGTCCCTTTGACCTTCACGCACAGCCCAGAAGCCTATCCCACTTCCTCTCTCCCCCCGAAGCCGACACCTCATTACCTTCATGCCATCCGAGTTCACTTCGCGGATCCAAGATCACAGCGCCACCATAGGCGTGATCGGACTCGGCTATGTCGGTCTTCCCCTCGCACTGGCCTATGCTGGCGGCGGTTTCAAGACCGTTGGATTCGACATCGATGACAAGAAGACCTCCGCCATCAACGCTGGCACCAGCTACATCAAACACATCGCTGCGGACTCCATTGCCACAGCGATTCAATCCGGCAACCTCGCCGCCACAACAGACTTCAGCCAAATCCGTGAAATCGATGCGATCATCCTCTGCGTCCCCACGCCGCTGGACGAACACTTCGAACCCGATCTCTCCTACGTTGTAGGAACCATCGAATCGATCCTGCCGCATCTGCGTGCAGGGCAAACGATCAGCCTCGAAAGCACGACTTACCCTGGCACCACCGCCGAAGAACTGGTCACTCGCATTGAAGCCGCCGGACTGACCGTCGGCACCGACGTGCACGTCGTCTACTCGCCCGAACGAGAAGACCCCGGCAACCCCGAGTTCGCCGCCACCAACATCCCCAAAGTCGTCGGCGGTCACACGCCAGCGTGCCTGAAGGCAGGCGAAGCCCTCTACGGCAGCGTTTTCGATCAAGTCGTCCCGGTCAGCAGCACACAAGTTGCCGAATTGACCAAACTGCTCGAAAACATTTACCGCAGCGTCAACATCGGATTGGTCAACGAATTAAAACTTGTCGCCGACCAAATGGGCATCGACATTTGGGAAGTCATCCAAGCCGCCAGCACCAAACCCTTCGGCTTCAAAGCCTTTTATCCTGGCCCCGGCCTCGGTGGTCACTGCATCCCAATCGACCCTTTCTACTTGACTTGGAAAGCCCGCGAATTCGGCGTTCACACTCGGTTCATTGAGCTGGCTGGTGAGATCAACCGAGCGATGCCCACGCACATCGTTCGCCGCTGTGCTGATGCGTTGAACCAACACAAAAAAGCCCTCAACGGTAGCAAGGTGCTACTGGTTGGCCTGGCCTACAAACCCAACGTTGACGACGACCGAGAATCACCCTCCTACGAACTATTGGATCGCCTGACCTCGCAGGGTGCCGAGGTCGACTACCACGATCCGTATGTCCCCGTCATTCGCCCATCACGAGAACACTCACACTGGGCCGGCAAACCCAGCGTCGCCTGGGATCAAGCAACGATCCAAAACTACGACCTGGTCCTGATTTCCACCTGGCACGATTGCCTCGACATTCACGAACTCGCCCAGTGGTCCAAATTCATCGTCGACACCCGCAACGCCACTGCCAAACTGCCCCCCGAACAACAAACCAAAGTCCTCAAAGCCTAGTGGGATAGGCTTCCAGCCTTTTTATACCCCACATCTCGAAACACCAAAGATTAGTGTCCGATCAGAGTGGATTAGTGTTCCACCAGAGCGGTCAAGGGAACACTAATCGCCGCTAATCAAACACTAATGATTCCTCGGCAAGGGATGTTTGGTCTTAAACCGCTTGTATTCCCAACGCAAGCGGCTCTCAAAAGATGTGGGGTACAAAAAGGCTTCCAGCCTGTCACCCCCGCACAACCTATAGGCGACGAAGGCCTCTTCGTCGCTGCAAATCTCAACCCGCAGCGTAAGCAAGCCCCAATTCATCACGTTCCCTCTCTGACGAGGTTGTGCAGTTTTCAAGTTGTTATTTTGCAAAGCCTTTGTCATCACCCTCCCCTTGGAGGGTCGAGCGAAGCGAGGGGAGGACTCAGCATTGGATCCAGCGAGTAACCCTCCCCGGCCCGAAGCGGTCCGACCCTCCCAAAGGGAGGGCAAAGCAAAACTACACGACCTCACATGCGACAGGGAAAGGCTGAGGGCCTCCGCCACAACCCGCCCCCTTCCGCAACCAACCTCTTAGCCACCGAGCGTAAGCTCCAGTTCCCAGCAGCCGATCGACAGGCTAGAAGCCTTTTTATACCCCACAACTTTTCCTTGCCTTTTGCCGCGTCCGTGCGAAGATTTTCCGAATTGAATTTTCATCGCACGGAGGTTGCACGGATGGTGGTCGAATGGGTACGGCAGGAGTTTCAATCGTTGGACCTGGGCCACAAGCGGCGGGTCGA